>NZ_JAMYLI010000020.1:0-147592 GCF_040317955.1 Mesorhizobium sp. M1342
TTTGGGCGGGGGGTGGGGTTTTTTTTAATACCACACGGCCTATCGGGTTGCGGCGGGCCTTGGGTCACCCCCCCCGGTTTTCTGGGGTGTGGGGGCGGCGGTGTTCGGGGCGGCCCCCCAACGATCGGCCGCGCTCGCATCTTGCCGTGCTGCGCGACGCTGTCGACCTCGGTCGCAAACTGGAGCCGAGCCAAGCGGAAACGCCGACGATTCCTGCCCGAAAATAGGAACAGATTTCAGCGAACGCGGCCGAGGCAGCGCCGCATGACAATTCAGAGCAATGTCCACTCCGGGCGGTCCGGAGTGGACTCGCCTTGCAAGTGCAGTTCAGCGGCTGGTGAGAAAAACCGCTTCCTCATCGTCGCGCTGCCTGCCTCCGAGGGCTGCGGCGGCACTGGCGATAAAGGCGCCGATGGCCAGCGAGAGCGCACCAAGCAGGGCAAACGTCGCACTGGCCTTCCTGGCGGTGTCGGCGGCCTGCTGCGCCTTGACTTTGGCGTCCTGAGCCCTGGCGATGATCGCATCCACCCGCGCCTTGGCATCTGCTTCCGAAAGACCGGTGCGGGCGGCGACGAGTTGCGACAGATACGTTTTGTCGTCTGCGGAAACCTCGCCTGCCGCTGCACCGGCGATCAGGATGCGCGAGGCCTGCCCGGTCGCAGCCGCATCGCTGTCCGGATTGGCGGCAGCCAGCCTGCCCGGATCGGCCGGACGGAACAGCGAATCCACCAGGTAGGAGGTCGCATTGTCGGCCGATGTGCTGCCGGCATTGGCCGAAGCCCCCGCCGATGCGCCCATGGCCGCGCCAGACGCGATGGTGGACACCGCCTGCACGCCTGAGCCTATCGCAGCGGAAAGCGCGGAGCCAAGCACGCCGACGACGAGCAACGTGGCCAGCGCCCAGGCAAGAAAGCCGTGTGCGGTGTCCCGGAAATAGACTTCATCGGTGTGGATGCCGACCCATTTGGTGCGCAGGCGTCCGGCAAGATAGCCGCCGACGCCGGAGGACAGCCATTGCACGATGACAAGCCAGATCGCGGCGGACGCCGCGAAAGTGGTGACAGATGCGCCCGATCCCGACCATGGCGACACCATGGTCAATCCCAGCCCCGAACCGAGCAGCATGAGGATGAGGGTCAATGTCGAGGCCGCGAAGGCTCCGGCGATGATCGGTCCCCAGCTGACGGCGGTGGAGGAGGACTCGGTTGAGGCGGAAACATCGGCCGCCGACAGGGTGGACTGCATGGAAGCCCCCTATCGTACGAACAGCATGATCAGAATGATGATCGGAATCGGAATGCCGAGCAACCAGAGCAAAATGCCACGTCCCATGGAGGCCTCCTGTTAGAATATTGTGAATCGATGTTGTCACAATGTTCCAAGGGAACTTCCGTTCCGGCGCGTTGTAAAATGATTTTCTTGCCGCCAGCGGAACATTGGCGCGCCGCAGCGCGCCAATTCAGATTTGATGTCCAGATCAGATGTCCAGATTGGCGACCGACAGCGCGTTGTCCTGGATGAACTCGCGCCTGGGTTCGACCTCATCGCCCATCAGCCGCGAAAACAGCGAATCCGCATCGGTCGCGTCATTGACCTTGACTTGCAGCAGCGAGCGCACGTTCGGATCGAGCGTGGTTTCCCACAGCTGTTCGGCGTTCATCTCGCCGAGACCCTTGTAGCGTTGCATCGTCAGGCCCTTGCGGCCGGTCGCAAAGACCGCGTTGAGCATCGCCAGCGGCCCCGAGATGGTTTCGGAGACATCCTTGCGGCGCAGCACCGGCGGCGACCCGTAGACCTCGCTGAGGCGCTGTGCGTAGCGGTCGAGCTGGCGTGCGTCGGCCGAATTGATCAGCGCCAGGTCGAGATGCGCGTATTCCTTGACGCTGCGCACCGTGCGCTCGAACACATAGCCGCCGACGCCTTCATTCGAGGTCGACATGCGGCCGGTCCAGCCGCGCTCGGTGTCCTCGGCGATGATGTCGAGGCGTTTTGCAATCCGCTCCGCCATGTCGTTGGCGCGGCCGAGATCGGTGAACACGTCCGGGTTGAGCCCGCCGGCGATCGCCGCCTGCTCGACCACGCCTCTGTTGTAGCGCGTGTGCAGGCCGTTGATCAGCTGGCGCACCGCCAGCGCGTCGTCGATGGCTCCGCGCAGGTCCTGTCCGATGCGAACCTCGCCCGAGCCGAGGGTAAGCGATGCTTCCTCCAGTCCCGAGCCGATCAGGAACTCCTCGAACGCGCTCTCGTCCTTGATGTATTGCGAGCTCTTGCCGCGCGTCACTTTGTAGAGCGGCGGCTGGGCGATGTAGAGATGGCCGCGCTCGATCAGCTCCGGCATCTGCCGGAAAAAGAAGGTCAGCAGCAAGGTTCTGATATGGGCGCCGTCGACATCGGCGTCGGTCATCAGGATGATCTTGTGGTAGCGCAGCTTGTCGGCGTTGAACTCGTCCTTGCCGATCGAGGTCCCGAGCGCCGTGATCAACGTGCCGATCATGTCGGAGCCGAGCATGCGGTCGAAGCGGGCCCGCTCGACATTGAGGATCTTGCCGCGCAGCGGAAGAATGGCCTGATTCTGGCGCGAACGGCCGCCCTTGGCCGAGCCGCCGGCGGAGTCACCCTCGACGATGAAGATTTCGGACTTCGCCGGGTCGCGTTCCTGGCAGTCGGCCAGCTTGCCGGGCAGGGAAGTGACGCCGAGCGAGCTCTTGCGGGTGATATCGCGCGCCTTGCGCGCCGCTTCACGCGCCGCCGCGGCCTGGATCACCTTGTCGACGACCACCTTGCCTTCGCTCGGATGTTCTTCAAGCCAGGTGCCGAGCGCTTCGTTGACCAGGCCTTCGACGACAGGACGGACCTCCGACGAGACCAGCTTGTCCTTGGTCTGCGAGGAGAATTTCGGATCTGGAACCTTGACTGAAAGCACCGCCGTCAGGCCTTCGCGGCAATCGTCGCCGATCAGCGAGACCTTTTCCTTCTTGGTCAGGCCCGACGATTCGCCATAGCCGGTGATCTGGCGCGTCAGCGCGCCGCGAAAGCCGGCCAGATGCGTGCCGCCATCGCGCTGCGGGATGTTGTTGGTGAAGGCCAGCACGTTCTCGTGGTAGCTGTCGTTCCACCACATCGCCACTTCGACGGTGATCCCGTCGCGCTCCGCCTTGATGGCGATCGGCTTGTCGATCAGCGGTTTCTTGACCCGATCGAGATATTTGACGAATTCTTCGAGGCCTCCGTCATAGTGCAGTTCATGGCGCACGACATCGGCGTGACGGGCATCGGTCAAAATGATGCGCACGCCGGAATTGAGGAAGGCAAGCTCGCGCAGCCGGTGTTCCAGCGTGCCGAAGTCGAACTCGACCATGGTGAAGGTCTCGGCCGACGGGAAGAAGGTGATCTGGCTGCCGCTGCGGCCCTCATAGGTGCCCGGCTGCTTGTCCTGCTCATAGCTGCCGGTGGCCTTCAGCGGCGCGTCGGCATTGCCATGCGTGAAACTCATCTCGAAGATCTGGCCGTTGCGGCGGATTTTCAGCTTCAGCCACGCCGACAGCGCGTTGACCACCGAGACGCCGACGCCATGCAGGCCGCCCGAGACCTTGTAGGAATTCTGGTCGAACTTGCCGCCGGCATGCAGCTGCGTCATGATCACTTCGGCCGCCGAAATGCCTTCTCCGGTGTGGATATCGGTTGGAATTCCGCGGCCATTGTCGATCACGGTGACCGAACCATCGGGGTTGAGCGTCACGGTGACGAGATCGGCGTGACCGGCCAGCGCCTCGTCGATGGCGTTGTCGACCACTTCATAGACCATGTGATGCAGGCCCGAACCGTCGTCGGTATCGCCGATATACATTCCGGGGCGTTTGCGGACAGCATCCAACCCCTTCAAAACCTTGATGGAATCGGCGCCGTATTCGGCTTCAGCGCCGTTGTTGTTGTCGATCTGATCGCTCATGAAAACCTGTTGTCTGGATGCCGCTTGCACGGCGCGAAAAACCCGCTTCGAATCGCGCCTCTGATATGCACTAGATATAGGCGCAAAAGGCGGTTTTTCCAAGGTTTGCAGGCATTTCACGGGGAATGAGCCGGCTGTCCATGACAGCCTCCCGTCAGGCCCTATTTCACTTTGGCCAGCCGGTCCCTGAGAAACTTGATCATGAACTTATATCGCGGCGCCAGCCGCCCGCTGCGGTCGAGCTCCAGCGTCATGTCCAGCGCCTGGGAAAGCACGGCCTTGGGGTTCTTGGCGACCTGAGCGTAGTCGATCATGGCCACCACCAGGTCGCGCTGCCAGGTGGCGTTGTTTGGGTCGGACCGGGCGAGCTGCTGGCGGATGTCGAGACTGTCCTGGAAAGCCTGCCGCGCGCCTTTGACGTCGCGATGCTTGGCCTTGAGCATGCCGATCTCGGACAGAGTGATCGACAGGTCGCGTTGCCAGTCGGCATTGGCAGGGTCGAGCTTGGCCAGCCGGTCGGCGATGGCGAAACTGTCTGTATAGGCCTTGAGCGCTCCAGCGCGGTCGCCCTGTATCGCCCGAATGCCCGCTACTTTTTCCAAGCTGACCGAGAGGTCGCGTTGCCAGTCGGCGTTGGCAGGGTCACTGGCCGCCAGCACGCCGGCTATCGAGAGGGCTTGCCTGTAGGCGGCGAGGGCTGCCGGCCAGTCCTCTTGATCGCTCAGCGCATTGCCGATCTTTGCGTTGCCGACCGACAGGTCGCGCTTCAGCTCACTGTTGTCGGGGTCGCGGCCCACCAATTGTTCGACGATCGCATGGCCCGCTTTATAGGACGCGAGTGCGCCCGCCGCATCGCCGCGCTCGCGCTTGAGGTCGCCGATCGTATCATGGCTGACGGAGACATCGCGTTGCCGCTCGGCGTCCCGCGGCTTCTTCTCGGCCAGCGCCAATCGGACCTTCAGGCTCTCCTCGTAGGCCATCTGGGCGTTGTCAAGTCGCCCCATGACCCGGGCAAGGCCGCCGATCTCGTCATAGGTGATGGTCAGGTCGCGCTGCAGCTCGGCGCGCTCCGGTTCATTATCGGCAAGTTGCTTCTTGATCGACAGGCTTTCCTGGTAGACTTGTGCGGCGCTGGCCAGATCGCCTTGCGTCACCAGCACGTTGCCGATCTTGTCGTCGACCATGGCGAAGTCCCCGAACCATGGCAGCCGATCGGGTTCGGCAGCGGTCAAATCCCTGAGCATGGTTCTGGCGGTCCGATAGTTTTCCAGCGCTTCCGGCAGGTCCCCTTGCGCCAGCTTGACGTTGCCGAGCTTGATGTGGCTGACGGCAAAATCGCGCTTGACGCTCGGGTCGGTTTCCCGGGCCGAACGCAGCTCGAGATTGGATATCAGCGCTGCAAAGGCGCGGCCTGCCGCATCGGTGTTGCCGACAAGGGTGTAGAGCTTGCCGAGTTCGTCCAGCGTGCGGATCTGGCGGTCGGCCTGGTCCAGGGTCAGATCGGTCTGCCCGGCCTCGCGGTAAAGAGCCAGGACCGATTCATAATCGTTGATGGCCGTGGCGTAGTCGAGGTCGGCGCGCGCCGCACCGCCGGACAGGAAACGCGTCGCCGCCTCGGACAGCGTGCGGCCGACGAAATTGGCCTTCAAGGCGTTGCGCGAAACATTGTCGATGTCGGCGGCCTTTGCGAGGATGGCGCGAGCCCCATCGAAGGCGCCGAGCGAAAGCTGCTCCTCGGCCTGCCGGCGCAGCTCCGTCACCTGCGGATCATCGGAGGCCAGCGTCCTCATTTCGCCGCGCACCTTGACGAAGGCGTCCGCCGCCTCGCGCAACCGGGCATTCAGGCTGTCCGCCGAAAGGTGGCTGGCGTCGGAACTGATCAGCACGCCGTAGAGAGGCGCCAGCGGCATGCCGGCATCGCTGGCAACCTGCTCGACCTCACCGCGCATTTCCGGCGTTACGTCGGCCATGGCAAGCAGCAGGCGCTCGCGCTCCGGCAATTGTTCCTTGGCGGCCGCGGCAAAGAACAGCTTCGGCAGGCCGCTCTCGACGTAAGGCAGCTGTTTGCCTCGCGACAAATCGTAGACCTCCTGCTGTACCAGCGTCAGCACCGAGCGGATTTCGAGCCCGCTGGTGCCGAGATATTTGGTCAGCGCCGTGGTGAATGGCGAGTTCTGGCCGGTTCCGTCGGCCGCCGTCTCGCCGGGTGCTGCCGAGAAAGCGAACAGGATGTTTTCGGCGCGGCCAGTCCGGCCGAGACCCGGCTTCACCTTGTCGGCGACATCCTTGGCCAGCGAGATCGCGCCGCGCCCTTCGCCGCTGCTTCCCGAGAAGGGATCGCTGCGGCAGGCATCGAGCATGATCAGGCCGATCTTGGCGGTGGCCGCCACGCTGTCGCGCACCTCCTCCAGCGGCAGGCTGGTCTTCTCCAGCGCATCGAGCGAGGAGGCGTCGGCATCGACCGGGAGCAGCCGGTTGTCGCCAGAGATTTCGACGCCGTGGCCGGAGAAATAGACCAGCGCCACGTCGGCGCCTTTGGCATCCTGGCGAAAATCGTCGAGCGCGCGGCGCATGCGCCGCAGGTCGCGGTTGGTTTCGAGGACGACCTCGAAGCCGAGCTTCTTCAGCACCGCTCCCATCGCCTCGCCGTCATGAACCGGGTTGGCAAGCGGCCGGATCAGGCGGTAGTCGTCGTCGGCGATGATCAAGGCCACGCGCCGCTCAGCCGCCGCGGTGGCGGTGGTCATGAGCATCAGCAGCAAGGCAAAAAGCAAACGCAAGTCGAACCGCCCCCCGGCTTGTCCCTTTGCGCGAACATTCCACCTCTTTATGCCATGAGCAAGCCGGGCTTTTTGCGGAAGACCAGCGTTTTCAGGCAGCCCGCATAGGCTTCAAAGCCTCGCTCCAGCGCAACAGCTCGTCGAGCATGGTTTTGGCTCCGCCCTGCACCTGTTCGCCGGCGTTGAAAGCGCCGTTCTCGTCGAGCAGTTTCTGATACATCGGCAGGGCGACGCCTTCCGAGATCGGCATGACACCCACCGAGGTCAGCAGCGGCTTCAGCGCTTGCGCCGCGCGCAGGCCGCCGGAGACGCCGCCATAGCTGAAAATGGCGGCAGGCTTGTACTTCCATTCACGCGAGAGATAATCGATCGCGTTGACGATCGCCGGCGCCACGAAATAATTGTATTCCGGCGCCACGAAGACGAAGGCATCGGCGGCATCGATCGCTTTCGACCAGGCCTTGGTATGGTCGTTCTGGTAATTGCCGAGTCTTGGATGGTGCGGTTCGTCCAGCACCGGAAGCTTGAACGTGTCGATGTCGGTCAGTACCGGCTCGAATTTTCCATGCTCGCGCGCGAACGTCTCCAGCCACTTGGCAAAAACCGGCCCTGCGCGGCCTGGCCGCGTGCTGCCGATGATGATGTTCAACTGGTGCTTCAAGCTGGGCTCCTGCGATAGCGGTATCCATTGGTGACTGCCACCTAGGGCATGCCGCTCGGGGCAACAAGAAGGCACCTCACGGTAACCGGTCACGTTCCGGAGAGCAGGGCCTTGCCGTACGGTCACATGGACGCCTGCTTTGCGGCCCACTACATTGGGTCATCAGCGGAGCACAGCATGGACATCCAGCCCGCCCCCTTCATTCCCCCGGCGCCGAAGCCGCGCACGACGCCGCCCTCGACGCTGGAGATGATCCGCATCGTCTACCGCAACCCGCTCGAATTGTGGGGTGAACACACCTACAACGAGCCTTGGATTTCGGCCAATGGCGTTGGCGGACATCTGATCGTCGCCAACGATCCCGGCCTGATCCGCCATGTGCTGGTCGACAACGCCAGGAACTACAAGATGGCGACGGTGCGCCAGAAGATCCTGCGGCCGATCCTGCGCGACGGCCTGCTGACCGCCGAGGGCGAGGTCTGGAAGCGGTCGCGCAAGGCGATGGCGCCGGTGTTCACGCCGCGCCACATCTTCGGCTTCGCCCAGCCGATGCTGAGACGCACGCTGGACTTCGTCACCCGCTATGAAGACGGCGGCACGTCCGACATCGCTCATGACATGACGCTGCTCACTTACGACATCCTGGCCGAGACGCTGTTTTCCGGCGAGATCGCTGGCGAGCCCGGCAGTTTCGCCAACGAGATCGACCGCCTGTTCGAGACCATGGGACGCGTCGACCCGCTCGATCTGTTGCGCGCGCCCGACTGGCTGCCGAGGCTGACCCGCATCCGTGGCCGCAAGACCATGGCCTATTTCCGCAAGATCGTCACCGACACGGTCAAGATGCGCGAAGGGAAATTCAAGCGCGATCCAGGTGCCGTGCCGCAGGATTTCCTGACGCTGTTGCTCAAGGCCGAGGGCCCCGACGGACTGACGCGGGCCGAGGTCGAGGACAACATCATCACCTTCATCGGCGCCGGCCATGAGACGACCGCGCGGGCTTTGGGCTGGACGCTGTATTGCCTGGCGGAATCACCGTGGGAGCGCAACCGGGTCGAGCAGGAGATTGACCAGGTGCTGGCGCGCGAGCCCGATCCGACGAAATGGCTCGATGCCATGCCGTTCACCCGCGCCGCCTTCGACGAGGCGCTCCGGCTCTATCCGCCGGCGCCGTCGATCAACCGCGAGCCGATCGAACCGGAAATGTGGAAGGATCTTCATATCCCCAAGCATGCCGCCGTGCTGGTGATGCCATGGGTCGTGCATCGCCACAGGAAGCTTTGGGACCGGCCGGATGCCTTCCTGCCGGAGCGCTTCCACCCGGGAAATCGCGAAAAGATCGACCGCTTCCAGTATCTGCCGTTTGGCGCCGGTCCTCGCGTCTGCATCGGCGCCAGCTTCGCCATGCAGGAGGCGATCATCGCGCTGGCGATCATGCTGTCGCGCTTCCGCTTCGACACCACCGCCGAAACCAAGCCTTGGCCGGTGCAGAAACTCACCACGCAGCCACAAGGCGGTCTGCCGATGCGGGTGACGCCAAGATAGGCGTGACCCCTTCAGGTAGCTGTAACGACTATGCTGCAGGCTTGCGCTGCTGGAACTGGCCGGCGGCGCGGTAGCGCCAGAGATAGCTGGGCAGGATCGTCGCGATCGATTGCGGCTGGATGCCGAGCCCCGCAAGCGTCCGGTTGGCCTTGGCGGCCGCGTCCGAAACGATGTTGTGTTCGCGCAGCTGCATCACCTGGTCCTTGGTCAGCAGCGGATTGGGCAAGAGGCCGAGGATCGAGGCCTGGATGTTGGCCACCCACCACGGCACCGGCACCAGCAGGCGCTTGCGCTCGATCACCTCGAGCAGCTCTTCCATGCATTCCTTGAAGGTGAGCACCTTCGGCCCGCCGAGTTCATAGATATGGCCGCCATCCACCTTGCCGTCGACCGAGCGCGCCACCGCTTCGGCAACGTCGCCGACATAGACCGGCTGGAACTTGGTCTGGCCGCCGCCGATCAGCGGCAGCACCGGCGAATAGCGCGCCATGTTGGCGAAGCGATTGAAGAAGCCGTCTTCGGGTCCGAAATTGATCGACGGCCGGAAGATCACGGCGTCCTTGATCGTCTCCAGCACAGCCTTTTCGCCAAGCGCCTTGGTGCGCGCGTAGTCCGATTCGGAGTCCAGATCGGCGCCAAGCGCAGAAATGTGGGTCAGGCCGGCGCCGACCGAGCGCGCGGCCTCGGCCACTGCGCGGGCGCCGAATTCGTGCACGGCGGAGAATTTCTGCCGGCCGCTCTCATGCAGGATGGCGACCAGATTGACGACATGGTCGGCGCCTTGCACGGCGCGGTCTACCGACCAACGCACGCGCACATTGGCCTGGACCGGCTGGATCTGGCCGACATTGCCAAGCGGCTGCAAATGGCCGGCAAGATCGGGCCGCCGGCAGGCGACCCGGATGCGATAGCCGCGCTTGGCCAGCGCACGCACGACATGGCGCCCGACAAAGCCTGACCCGCCAAAGACGACGACGAGCTTTGGGGTCTGCAGGATTTCGGTCATGGCTGGCTCCGGCGCTCGCAAGCTTGGCTGAAGCCGTTTCATAATCCGTTTCGTGCCAAAGGCAAAGGGCGACGCGTCGTCGCTATCAGCCTGTCAGAACGCTTTGCCGATACGGGCGTCGACCGAATGGCGGTTGCCGCCGCGAATGACGAAGAAGAGCAGGATCGCCGCCCACAGCAGCGACTTCTCCGCGCCCGAATAACCCTGGTCCATCGTAACCCAGTGGAACCAGACCGTGACCAGCAGCACGAACAGGCCGGCAAAGGCGGCCGGCCGCGTCAAAAACCCGATGGCGATGAAGATGCCGCCGAAGAATTCAGTGCAGGCCAAAAGCAAGGACCACAACGCACCCGGATAAAAGCCGAGACCCTCGACCATCTCGGCGGCGCCGAAAGGATTGGTGATCTTCTGCGAACCGTGGATGGCTAGAAACCCACCGGCGACGACGCGAAGAACCGTTTCGGCACCATCGTGCAGAGCGGCGTAAACCCTGCCAAGGGCCGGAATGATAAGGGCGTTGCGGGGATTGTCCGTGCTTGCCGACATTGTAGCTCCTCTGTTTTGCTTGATCAGCGCAAACGGCCGATCAGGTCGGACGAAGTCAAATAAACAAAAGTTGACCAAACTACGAATGTTTTAACATTGCGCGGCCAAACGCAGAAAACCCCGCAGAAGCGGGGTTTTCCGGGCGACGTCCATGTGAAGTCAGGGGCCGACGGAGCGGCCTGACCTGAGACGGTATCAGGAGGGCGTGAAGCAAGTACGCCCACCCCAGCCCTGAACATCCGACATGGTGCCACCAACCTTCTTGCAGGCGGCGACGAAATCGGCGCTGCAATTGGCGAATTTTGCATGGCCGTTCTTGCAGTAGTGATCTTCGGTGGCCCCGCCGCTCGGGGCAGTGATGACACCCGGGCTGGACGGCTTGGCCGGCGCGGCCTTCAAGGTGGCTGCCTGTGTGGCACCCATGAACGAGCCGAGCAGAAGGACGGCGGTCAGCATGGTGATCTTGGTGTTGGTCATGACAATTTCCTTTGATTTGGGTTGAGTTTCCGAGGCGCGAAGGACCGGCCATCGCGTGATGCAGGCTTTCGATTTCGGTTTGGTGCTTCCCCCGGTGTGGATCGGGCAAGCTCGCCTTGCCCTGGACAAAGCTGTGTCGCAGCAAGGCGCGGAAAGGTTCAGCGGCGCGCAAAGAAAATCGCACCGCACCGCGCCTGGGGCGGGCTGATTTCAGATAACCAATTGATATTTAATTATTATTCAGGAAGAGTAGCGTGCGGCGAATTCGGAAATGCGCTGCACCACCGCCTTGGATGCGGTGATGCCCCGCGCTTGCGCCTTCTCTGCCGCCTCTGCACGGGCGCGGCCCGGCACGTGCACGCCGAAGCGCCGCCGCAGCCGGTCGAGTTGGTCCTTCATCCGCTGCTCGAAATCCGGATCGAGCAGCTTGGGCTCGACGGCAAGCACGAACAGGCCGGTGCCGGGACTGTCCGGCCCGCCGCTGAACCATGGCGCGTCGAGCGACCAGTTGGCGCCTGACAGGCCGGCTGCCAGCACTTCGACCATCAACGCGATGTTGGCACCGCGCTGGCCGCCGAAGGCAAGCATGGCGCCCTTGATGGCGGCGGCCGGATCGGTGGTCGGGTTGCCGCTGGCGTCCAGCGCCCAGCCTTCCGGGATTGTCTTGCCCTCTTCGGCCGCTTTGCGGATGTTGACGAAGGCGGTGGCGCTTGACGACTGGTCGATGACCAGCGGCGCGCCGTCGGCGGCGGGTGCGGCAAACGACATCGGGTTGGTGCAATAGACCGGCTTGACCGAGCCCGAGCCGGCAAGCACGGCCGGGCCGTTGGTGGCGGCGAACGACACCAGTCCAAGTGCTGCCAGCCTTCCGGTGAAATAGCCGAGCGCGCCGCATGTATAGGCGTTCTTCTGCGAGAAGATGGCGACACCGAACAGCTTTGCCGCCTTGGCGAGGTCGTCGATGGTGCGGTCGAAGCCGGTATGCGCCAGCCCGCCGCGTGCATCGGAGAGATAGACCGCAAGCGCCGGCCGGGTGATCACCGGATCGGCATTGCCGTCGATGCGTCCGGCTTCCAGCGCCTCAAGATAGTCGATGAAATGCGACAGACCGACCGAGGAAAGCCCTTCGGCCTCGGCTGATATGATCGAAGCAGCGAGCGATTGTGCCGCTTCCTCATTGGCGCCGGCGCCAAGTGCCGCCATCCGGCACAGTCCTTTTGCCTGGTCGAGACTGAGTTGCATCATGGCCGTCCTAGGGGAGTAAGGGAATAGGGGAGTACGGGAGTAGGGGACAGTGAGCAGTGAATAGCGAATGGGGATGGAAATGTGAATGTGGATAGTAGCCGGATACTCCCCTACTCCCCTACTCCCCTACTCCCCTCTAACCAATCTTGTTGGGGATCCGCGCTTCTATCCTGCTGAACGCAAAGACCAGAATACCGGTGATCATCATGTAGATCAGCGCCAGCAGCAGCAGGGGTTCATAGGTGAGATAGGTGTCCTGCCGCACCTTGGACGAAACGGCGAAGATGTCGATGACGCTGATCGTCGCCACCAGCGGCGTCGATTTCAACTGCAGCACGGTCTCCCCGGTCAGCGTCGGCAACGCCCGATAGATGGCTTGCGGCAGCCAGATGCGCCGGAACGCCTTCCAGCGGCTCATGCCGAACGCGCGGGCGGCTTCGAGTTGCCCCTTCGGCACGCCCGCAAAGGCGCCGCGCATCACCTCGCCCTCATAGCCGGCGAACGACAGGGTCAACGCCAGCACGCCATAGGGCCAGGCTTGCCGCAGATATGGCCACATCCAGGATTCGCGGATCCAAGGATATTGCGGGAACAGCGAGCCCAGGCCGTAATAAAGCAGCCATAGCTGGATCAGCAGCGGCGTGCCCCGGATCACCGTGCAGAACACCTTGGCGGGCGCGGCGAACCAGAATGAGCCGGCGGCTTGCGCCAGCCCTAGCGGCACGGCCAGCAGGAAGCCCAGGACGCAGGTGACGGCCAGGATCCACAGCGACCGCCAGATGCCGATCAAGCCCATTTCATAATATTGCGGCAGCCAGTCCCAGCGCATGAAAAAGGCGGCCGACAGAACCAGGCCGAGTGCGATCAGGATCAGCACGATGCGGTGCGGCTGCAGCCACAGCGACGTTCGCGCGACGACGTTGATGATGGCAGCCTCGTTGGCCATCAGCGCGCCTCCTTGAGCGAAGGCATGCCGCGCCGCGACCAGGTCTCGACACGGCCGATGACGAGGTTGGAGAACAGCGACAAAAGCAGATAAAGCACGCCCGCCGCGAAAAAGAAGGTGAAATAGGCTTTGGTGACACCCGCCGCCTGCCGCGTCGCCAGCGCCAGCTCGTAGAAACCGACGACCGCCAATAGCGCGGTGTCCTTGGTGGCGATCAGCCAGAGATTGGCGAGGCCCGGTATGGCGAAGGGCAGCATTGACGGCAAGGTGATGCGCCGCAGCAGCAGGCCGGGAGACATTCCATAGGCGCGCGCGGCTTCGATCTGGCCCTGCGGAATGGCCAGAATCGCGCCGCGTATCACCTCGGTCGAATAGGCGCCCTGGACGAAGCCGAGCACGGCGATGCCGGCGGCAAGGCCACTCACGTCGACGCGCTGATAGCCCATGGCCGTCAGCGCCTGATTGATCAGGTCGGTTCCGGCGTAATAGAGCAGCAGGATCAGCACCAGTTCGGGCACCGCGCGCACGATGGTGGTGTAGACCGCCAGGAGATCGCGCACCACCGGCCCGCCATAAAGTTTGCCATAGGCGCCGCCGGTGCCGATCAGAAGGCCGAGGCACGTGGCGCCCAGCGCGATCTCGATCGAATGCAGCAGCCCGACCAGAAGCGTCCCGCCCCAGCCTGGCGGGTAGGGCGAGAGAAGCTCGGTGATGCCGGCCGCGGAGGCCGAAAGAAGTGCGTCGATCAGCGTCGCCCCCGAAGTGCTGGCCAACCGCCGACGGCTGCGTCGGCGGCAAACATGCCTGGGAAAGATCGAGCAGGGGGCATGGTGCTGGCGCCATGCCCCCTGCTCATACGAGGATCGTCAGTTCGACTGTGCGCCGCCACCGCCGTAAATGTCGAAATCGAAGTATTTCTTCGAGATCTCGTCATATTTGCCGTTGGCGCGGATCGCCTTGATGCCGGCGTTGATTTTGCCCTTCAGTTCGGTGTCTTCCTTGCGCACGCCGGCCCCGACGCCCGGTCCGAGCACTTCGTCGTCAGGAGCGACCATCCCCTTCAAGTCGCAGCAGGCCTTGCCCTGGTCGGATTTCAGGAACTCGCCAAGCGCGATGGAATCGGCCTGGACCGCATCGAGGCGGCCGGCGGCCAGATCGTTGTTGGCCTCGTCCTGGGTCTGGTATTCCTTGATCTCCGAGGCTGTGCTGCCAAAGTGCTTCTTGGCGTAGACAGCGTGCACCGTCGAAACCTGCACGCCGACGATCTTGCCCTTGAGGTCGTCCGGGGCGGAGCCGAATTTCTGGTCCTTGGGGCCGATGATCGCGGTCGGCGTGTTATAGTACTTGTCCGAGAAATCGATCGTCTTCGCGCGTTCGGCGGTGATCGACATCGAGGAGACGATGAGGTCGATCTTCTTGGTCGTCAGTGCCGGGATGATGCCGTCCCAGGCGACCGGGGTAATGACGCAATCGAGCTTCTCCTCGGCGCAGACGGCATCGATGAAGTCGATCTCCCAACCGACCCACTTGCCCGAAGCATCGGGCGAGGTGAAGGGCGGATAAGGCTCGGCGGCGACGCCGATCTTGACCGGATCGGCCTTGGCCACGCCCATGGCGGCGACGCCGAGCAGCAGCGCTGCGGCGAATGTTTTCAGAACAGTCTTCATGTCACGACTCCCAGTTTGTTGTTGGTTCCCGGTTTTCTTCCGTCCCGGCCTGTCCTAGCCGATGTTGCGGATGAACTGCTTCAGCCTTTCGGATTTGGGCGCGCCGAAGATCTGCTCCGGCGGGCCTTCTTCCTCGACCAATCCATTGTAGAGATAGACGACATGCGTCGCGACCTCGCGGGCGAACTTCATCTCGTGGGTGACCAGCACCATGGTGCGGCCTTCGCGCGCCAGGTCGCCGATCACCTTCAGCACCTCACCGACCAGCTCGGGATCGAGTGCGGAGGTGGGCTCGTCGAACAGCATGACGCGCGGATTGATGGCCAGCGCCCGGGCGATCGCCGCGCGCTGCTGCTGGCCGCCCGACAGATAGGCCGGATAGACGTCGCGCTTTTCGGCCAGACCGACACGGGCGAGCAGTTTCTCGGCCTCGCCGATCGCCACATCGCGCTTGATGCCAAGCACATGTACGGGAACCTCGATGACGTTTTCGATCAGCGTCATGTGGCTCCACAGGTTGAAGTTCTGGAACACCATGCCGAGCTTGGAGCGGATGCGCTCGATCTGCTTGCGGTCGGCCGGGACCGTGTGGCCATGGCTGTCGGCCTTGAGCTTGATCTCCTCGCCATTGACGCGGATGATGCCGCTGGTGGGGTTTTCCAGGCAGTTGATGCAGCGCAGCAGGGTCGATTTGCCTGAGCCCGAGCCGCCGATGATGGCGATGACCTCGCCGTCGCGCGCCGACAGCGAGACGCCCTTCAGCACATGCAGCTCACCGAATCTCTTGTGCAGGTTCTCGACATGGATGGCTTCGGCGGCGCCGTCCTGCGCCGTATGTTTCAATGCGGGTGCGGCGCTTTGCGCTGTCATCCCGGATGCGGCGCTTATGGCCGTCATTCCTTCCACGCTCCGCGGAGCGTTCGAGCTCGTCGCTGCTGGTATCTTTTACCCATTACCCGTCACTGGACAGAGTTCCCATGCTCAGGATGGACCGTTCCGCTTGCCTCCGTCAACCATGGTTTTTGGACTATTGATCACAGCTTGCTGTAGTGGTTAGTGGCGCCAACCGACGTTCAGGGAGAATTTAGTGGGCAAATCATACGGGTCGCAGTCCATGGCCGGACCCCTGAAACGCGTGTTGATGCGGTCCGCCACGAGCGCCATGCGTCATGCCAGGGCACAGGAATGGCACTATGGTCCGGGGTTCGATCCGCAGAAGGCGGCGGCCCAGCATGAGCAGTTGACCAGCATGGTCGCGGCTTCCGGCGCCGAGATCGAATGGCTGACGGACGCCGATGACGGGCTGGCCGATTCCGTCTTCACCCATGATCCGTCGCTGATGACCGATCATGGCGCGATTATCCTTTCGATGGGCAAGGCGCTGCGCCGTGCCGAGCCCGGTCTGCACGAGGCAGCTTACAAGCGCATGGGGATCCCCATTCTCGGCCGGATCGACGATCCGGGCCAGGTGGAAGGCGGCGACTGTGTCTGGGTCGACGCAACCACGCTGGCCGTCGGTCGTGGCGTACGCACCAACCAGGACGGCATCCAGCAGCTTTCGAACCTGCTCTCGCCTAAGGGCATTTCGGTCTTCGGTTTCGATCTGCCGCTCTGGCACGGCGAGGAAGCCTGCCTGCATCTGATGTCGGTGATCAGCCCGCTCGCCGACGATCTGGCGCTGGTCTATGCGCCCTTGCTGCCGGCCGCCTTCTACCAGATGCTGCGGGCGCGCGGCATCAAGCTGGTCGAGGGCGATGCCGACGAGTTCTTCGCCTCCAGCGGGCTCAGTCTCAATGTGCTGCCGACCGCGCCGCGCCAGATCATTGCCGTTGCCGGCTTTCCCAGGACGGCGGCCGCCATGGAAGCGGCCGGCTGCACGGTCGCCACCTTCGATGCGGATGCGCTCTGCATCGCCTGCGAGGGCGGTCCGACCTGCCTGACGCGACCGGTGCTGCGCCAATGATCGCCACTGGGGCCACCACTGGGACGACGGTCGGGGAGGCGTTGATTTCGCTGCTCGAAGCGCATGGCGTCGACACGGTGTTCGGGATTCCGGGCGTCCACACGGTCGAGCTCTACCGCGGGCTGGCGCGCTCGAAGATCCGCCACGTCACGCCGCGTCACGAACAGGGCGCCGGCTTCATGGCCGATGGCTATGCGCGCGCCAGCGGCAGGCCGGGCGTCGCCTTCGTCATCACCGGACCGGGGCTGACCAACACCATCACCGCCATGGGGCAGGCACGCGCTGATTCGGTGCCGATGCTGGTCATATCCGGCGTCAACGCCATGCCGACGCTGGGCAAGGGCCTCGGCCATCTGCATGAACTGCCGGATCAGCGCGGCATGATGGAGAAGGTGGCGCTGTTTTCGAAGCGCGTCACCGAGGCCAGCGAATTGCCCGCTGCTCTGGCGCAGGCCTTCGCCCTGTTTTCATTGGCCCGGCCCGGCCCGGTGCATATCGAGATCCCGACCGACGTCATGGTCAAGCCGGCGGATGGCATCGCTGCCATGCTGAGCAATGTGACGCCACCCGCGCCGGAAGGTGCCGCAATTGCCAGCGCGGCCAAACTCATCGCTGCCGCGCGCCGCCCGCTGATCCTGGTCGGCGGCGGCGCCAAACGCGCCGGGGCGCCATTGCGGCGTCTGGCCGAGCGGCTGGGAGCGCCGGTCGTCCAGACCACCAATGCGCGCGGCCTGCTGCATGGGCATCCGCTTTGCGTGCCGGCCAGTCCCAGCCTGAAGACAGTACGGGCGCTGATGGCCGAAGCCGATCTGGTCATTGCCGCCGGCACCGAATTCGGCCCGACCGACTATGACGGCTACAGCGATGGCGGCTTCGTCCTGCCCGCCAATCTGATCCGCATCGATATCGGCGCGGACCAGATTGCCCGCCGCCCGGCAACCGTTTCGATCCAGGCCGATTGCGCCGAGGCGCTCGAAGCGCTGCTTCTGGAAACGGGACATGTCCGGGCAAGCGAGGGCGGTTCGTCGCGCGCCGCTGCTACACGAAAAGCAGCCTTTGCCGAGCTCAATTCGACACTGCAGGGGCAGGTGCGCGCCGTCGAGATGATCCGCGACGCTTTGCCGGGTGCGCTCATCGTCGGCGATTCGACGCAGCCGATCTATGCGGCCAACCTCTATTACGACCATGACCGGCCAGGCGGCTGGTTCAATGCCGCCACCGGTTTCGGCGCGCTTGGCTATGGCCCACCGGCGGCGATTGGCGCGGCCCTTGCGATACCCGATGCGCCGGTCGTTTGCCTCACGGGTGACGGCGGCTTCCAGTTCACGCTGCCGGAAATGGGCGCCGCGCTCGATGCGCGGGTACCGGTCATCTTCGTCGTCTGGAACAACAGAGGCTACCGCGAGATCGAAACCTCGATGCTCGATGTCGGTGTCGAGCCGGTCGGCGTATCACCGGCGCCGCCGGATTTCTGCAAGCTGGCCGAGGCCTATGGCATCGGCGCCGAACGGCTTGCCGATATCGACGCTCTCGCGGACGCGTTGAAGCGCGCCCGGGCCACCGGACTGCCGCGCGTCATCGAAATCACGGTTGACTGAAGGACGGTGCTACGTATTTCCCGTCTCGACGGCCCTGAACCACGGCCGGCCGGTGGGCGGACGCATGCAAAGACGCGACAACTGCCATGTCGAGATGTCAATTGAGTGATGGCGCAAAAGGCGCGACGCTTCGCGTCGGCGGCACAGAAACGACCTAACGATAAAAAAATGACAGGAGCGTCCAAGATGACGGAAACACTTGAAGGCAAGCATATCGTCGTGACCGGTGGGACCGGTGCGCTCGGCGGTGCGGTTGTCGGCAAACTGCTGAGTGACGGCGCGATCTGCCATGTGCCCAACGCCCATGCTGCCGCCCCCACGCATTTCCCCTTTACCACGCATGACCGTGTCCAGCTGGTGCACAACGTCGATCTCTCGGACCCTGCCAAGGTCGAAGCGTTCTACAGCCAGGTTCCAGGCCTTTGGGGCTCGATCCATCTGGCCGGCGGCTTCACCTCGGCACCTGTTGAAAAGATCGAGTCGGCGTCCTTTGCCGAGATGATGGACACCAATGCGCGCACAGCCTTCCTGTGCTGCCGCGCCGCGGTACGCTCTATGCTCGCATCGGATACCGCGGGCCGTATCGTCAACGTCACCGCGCGCGCCGGGCTCGATCCGCGACGCGGCGCCGGCATGGTCGCTTACGCCGCCAGCAAGGCGGCGGTGGCAGCCATGACGGTGGCGATGGCCGAAGAGCTGAAGCACAAGGGCATCCTGGTCAATGCCGTGGCGCCGTCGACACTCGATACGCCGGCAAACCGCGCCGACATGCCGGATGCCGATGTCACCAGATGGGTCAGCCTCGAAGCCGCCGCCGAGGCCATCGCCTATCTGGCATCGCCGGCCAATCTGGCGATGAGTGGTACGCTGGTGCCGCTTTACGGCAGGGCGTAACCTTCCACCCTTTACCGCGGTCAAAGAAAAACCCCGCCGGATTGTTCCGGCGGGGTTTTGTTTTCGAGCCTGTGCGAAAACTTCGCTTCGAAGGGCTTCGCGGTGCGAAGGGCTTAGCTGCCCTGCTTCTTCAGCGCGGCACCCAGGATGTCGCCCAGCGAAGCGCCGGAGTCGGTCGAGCCGTACTGAGCGACCGCTTCCTTCTCTTCGGCGATTTCCAGCGCCTTGATCGAGACCTGCAGCTTGCGGGTCTTCTTGTCGAAGGCGATGACGCGCGCGTCGACCTTCTGGCCGACGGTGAAGCGCTCGGGGCGCTGCTCGTCGCGGTCACGGCTCAGATCGGAGCGCTTGATGAAGGTTTCGATGCCGCTGTCGACCAGCCGCACTTCCAGACCGCCATCCTTG
Source organism: Mesorhizobium sp. M1342 (assembly GCF_040317955.1). Taxonomy (NCBI): domain Bacteria; kingdom Pseudomonadati; phylum Pseudomonadota; class Alphaproteobacteria; order Hyphomicrobiales; family Phyllobacteriaceae; genus Mesorhizobium; species Mesorhizobium sp. M1342. The sequence continues at coordinate 19,683 of NZ_JAMYLI010000020.1, forward strand.
ACGCCGATGACTTCACAGGTGACGACCGCGTTCTTGCGCAGTTCGCCTGAAGTCGCCGCTTCGCCGACCGTATCCTTGGCCAGCTGCTTGATGCCGAGCGAGATGCGCTCCTTGTCGATGTCGACATCGAGCACCTGCGCCTTGACCATGTCGCCGCGATTGTACTCTTCGATGACCTGCTCGCCCGGACGGGTCCAGTCGAGGTCGGAAAGGTGCACCATGCCGTCCACGTCGCCTTCGAGGCCGATGAACAGGCCGAACTCGGTCTTGTTCTTGACCTCGCCCTCGACCTGGCTGCCGACCGGATGGCTCGAGGCGAAAGCCTGCCACGGATTCTCGAGCGTCTGCTTGAGGCCGAGCGAGATGCGGCGCTTGGCCGGATCGACCTCGAGCACCACCACGTCGACTTCCTGGGTCGTCGACAGGATCTTGCCGGGATGCACGTTCTTCTTCGTCCACGACATTTCCGAAACGTGGATGAGACCCTCGATGCCCGGCTCCAGTTCGACGAACGCGCCGTAGTCGGTGATGTTGGTGACGGTACCCTTGATCTTCTTGCCGATCGGGAACTTGGTGCCGATCTCGGACCACGGATCGCTCTCGAGCTGCTTCATGCCGAGCGAGATGCGGTGGGTTTCCTGGTTGATGCGGATGATCTGCACCTTGACCGTCTGACCGATGTTGAGGATTTCGGTCGGATGGTTGACGCGGCGCCATGCCATGTCGGTGACATGCAGCAGGCCGTCGATGCCGCCGAGGTCGACGAACGCACCATAATCGGTGATGTTCTTGACGACGCCTTCGACAACCTGGCCTTCTTCGAGGTTCTGCACGATTTCCGAACGCTGTTCGGCGCGGCTCTCCTCAAGCACGGTACGGCGCGACACCACGATGTTGCCGCGGCGGCGATCCATCTTGAGGATCTCGAACGGCTGCGGGTTGTGCATCAGCGGGGAGACGTCGCGGATCGGGCGGATATCGACCTGGCTGCGCGGCAGGAAGGCCACGGCGCCGTCGAGGTCGACGGTGAAGCCGCCCTTGACCTGGTTGAAGATGACGCCTTCGACGCGCTCACCCTTGGTGAACTTCTCTTCCAGGCGGACCCAGCTCTCTTCGCGGCGGGCCTTTTCACGTGAAAGCATCGCTTCGCCAAGCGCGTTTTCGATGCGCTCGACATAGACTTCGACGGTGTCACCAACCTTGAGGGTGGTGTCCTTGCCCTTGACGCCGAATTCCTTCAGCGGCACGCGGCCTTCGACCTTGAGGCCGACGTCGATGATAGCCATGTCTTTTTCAATGGCGGTGATGATGCCCTTGACGACCTGACCTTCGCCGGAATGGCCGGCGGTAAAAGATTCTTCGAGCAGGCTCGCGAAATCGTCGCGAGTGGGATTTGCAGCTGACATTGTTTCTCCTGGAGTGCCCCGCATCTAAAAGCGGGACGGGCGCCGTGGGTTAGCGTTGCGTTTGGCCTACCGGCGTTCCGGGCTACAAAAACCCTGGGGCCGCTCTTTAAGCGGCAATTCCGGCGCATGAAGAATGCTGGCAGGCTGGTTCGTGCCCGATATGGGTATTTTCTTCGCCTCCGACAACGGAAATACGAGGGAAAACCCGGATCAGGCGTTGTCTCTTTTGGCCAGCACGTCGTCTATGATCGCCATGGCTGCAAGAAACGCGGCTTCTATAGCCATTTCGCTGGTATCAAGCAAGTGCGCGTCGGCCGCCGGCTTCAACGGTGAGTCCGCTCGACCCATGTCGCGCTCGTCGCGGCGCACGATATCGGCGAGGATTTCGGTGAAATCAGCGGTGCCGCCGATGCTTTCGATCTCCGACAGCCGGCGCTGTGCCCGCACCTCCGCGCTCGCTGTCACATAGAGTTTGATGTCGGCGTCGGGGCACACGACGGTGCCGATGTCGCGCCCATCGAGCACCGCGCCCGGCGGCGTCTTGGCGAAGTCGCGCTGCTTTTCGACGAGGATACGCCGCACCGTCGGGTACACCGCGACCTTGGAGGCAGCCTCGCCGACCGCATGCGCCGACAAGACCGTCCGGTCGAGCTTTGCCAGATCGACCTGGCGGGCAGCGGTTTCAGCCGCCGAGACATTGTCGAGCGGCAGCGCGTGCTGGAGCAGCGCATAGGCGACGGCGCGATAGGTGAGACCGGTGTCGAGCAGGTTCAGCCGGTAGTGGTCGGCGAGCCGGCGGGCGAGTGTGCCCTTGCCGGCGCCGGCCGGGCCGTCGATAGCGATGGTGAAGGTGTGAGTCATTGGCGGGCCGCCGCGATTGACAGGTGCGATGAAGAAGACGGGCGCCGAGATTCTTCACACCCCCCTCTGTCCTGCCGGACATCTCCCCCGCAAGGGGGGAGATCAGCCATCACCGCTGACTTAGCCAATCGCCAATATTGCAGGATTGAATGGAGCGCCAAAGCCGCCAATCTCCCCCCTTGCGGGGGAGATGTCCGGCAGGACAGAGGGGGGTGCTGTCCCGCCAGCGTTGCAATCTGGTCCCAAGCCATCGACTAGCCGATCTCCGCGCCCAGCCCCGTCATCAGCCCCATGAACTCCGGAAAGCTCGTCGCAATCATCGCGGCGTCATCGATCGTCACCGGCTTTTCCGTCGCCAGCCCCATGACCAAGAAACTCATGGCGATGCGGTGGTCGAGATGGGTCTGCACGGTCGTGTCCTGGCCGTTCGGATGGCCACCCAGCCCCTTGCCGCCCGGTTTTCCGCGCACGGCGAGCGAGGCCTCGCCCTCGGTGCAGTCGACGCCGTTGAGCTTCAGCCCGTTGGCGACGGCCGACAGCCGGTCGGATTCCTTGACGCGCAGCTCTTCCAGTCCCTGCATCAGCGTTTCGCCCTCGGCGAAGCTGGCAGCGACCGCAAGCACGGGGTACTCGTCGATCATCGACGGCGCCCGCTCGGGCGGCACGGTGACGCCCTTCAACTCGGAGTAGCGCACGCGCAAATCGGCGACATCTTCGCCACCGGCGTTGCGCGGGTTCAAAATGTCGATCTTGCCGCCCATTTCCTGGAGCGTCAAAAGCAGGCCGGTGCGGGTCGGGTTCATCAGCACGTTTTCGATCACAATGTCCGATCCCGGCACGATCAGCGCGGCCACCAGCGGGAAGCCGGCTGAGGAGGGGTCACCCGGCACCGCGATGGTCTGGCCGGTCAGTCTGCCCTGGCCTTCGATGAAGATGTGGCGCACGCCGCGTTCGTCGGTTTCGACCGACAGATTGGCGCCAAAACCCTTCAGCATCTTTTCCGTGTGGTCGCGTGTCATTACCGGCTCGATCACCGTGGTAATGCCGGGCGTGTTGAGGCCGGCGAGCAGCACCGCCGACTTTACCTGCGCCGAGGCCATCGGCACACGATAGGTGATCGGGGCGGCATGCTTTGGCCCATGCAGCGTAATCGGCATGCGGTCGCCCGGCGTCGCCTTCAACACCTGCACGCCCATCTGGCGCAAGGGTTCCAGCACGCGGCCCATCGGCCGGCCCGACAGCGAGGCATCGCCGATGAAGGTCGTTTCCATGTCATAGGTGCCGACAAGGCCCATGGTGAGCCGCGAGCCGGTGCCGGCATTGCCGAAATCGAGCGGGCCTTCCGGCTGCAGCAGTGCGCCATTGCCGGTGCCGCGGATCACCCACTCGTCGCCGTTCTTCTCGATATGCGCGCCCATTGCCTTCATGGCAGCACCTGTGCGCATCACGTCCTCGCCTTCGAGCAGGCCGGTGATGCGGGTCTCCCCGGAGGCGAGGCCGCCGAACATGAAGGAGCGGTGCGAGATCGACTTGTCGCCCGGCACGCGCGCGATGCCGGAAAGGGCTGGGGATTGGCGGGCGGTGGCCGGCTTGGGCGCGGCGGCGTGAGACATGGAATTTCCCTGGACGGAATGCCGGCAGGCCGGCGCTTTTCATTTGTTGCGGCGGTCTCGTATCACGGCGGGCCGAAATGGTCATCCCCCATGGTCGTCACTGACGCGACGCCTTTCAACGTATGGTTTTGTGACGCCGGCTTTTCGCTTTGACAGCGCTTCAAACTGTGGTTAAGGGGACCACTCTTTTATTGACGAGGCTTGCCGTGGCAAAAACCGAACTTGGCACAAAACGTATCGACCCGGAGACGGGCCGAAAATTCTACGACCTGAACAAGGACCCGATCGTCTCGCCCTACACCGGCAAGACCTATCCGCGTTCCTATTTCGAGGAAGGCAAGATTGCCGCCCTCGAGGAGGAAGAGGAAGTGGCCGAGAAGGAAGTGGACGCCGAGGAAGAAGAGGGCGTCGAGGTCGTCTCGCTTGAAGAGGCCGACGAGGACGCCAAGGGCGACGACCTGCCGGATCTCGGCGACGACGAGGATGACGTCGACCTCGGCGACGACGAGGATGACACCTTCCTCGCCGACGAAGAGGAAGAAGATGACGACGTTGCCGACATGATCGGCGTCGGCGACGACGACGACGAGGTCTGATCGGCCTTGAAAGCGGGCGTTTGCAGGCTTTCGTAGCCTGCGAAGAAAAAGCGGCTCTTGAAGGCTTGATATCTGAGAAGGGCGGGGTTAGAAGCCGCCTGCACTAACGGCGCGGTCTCCAACCCGCGCCGGATCTCTTCGCCGGAAACGGCGCCGGTTGACTGCCGGAAGTGGGGCCATAGCTCAGTTGGGAGAGCGCTTGAATGGCATTCAAGAGGTCGTCGGTTCGATCCCGATTGGCTCCACCAAACAGTCCCTCTGCAATTCGCAGCCGATGAATGTGTGGTACTGCGGTCATCTGCGTTTGATGGTCAGTTCAGGCAACGCCGCTGAAAGCGCCCCCATCAAACGGAACGAACCAGCCATTTCTCGAGAGCAACTGTTCGCCGGACAAAGTCTTCACTGTTCATGGAGCGCTTAGAGACTGGAAGCCGGCCCGATCACCACTCGGCGAAGGAGCCGTCTTTGTGGCGCCAGACAGGGTTGCGCCAGCGGTGGCCTTCCCTAGCGCGTTCCTTGACATACTCCTCGTCGATCTCGACACCCAGGCCCGGGCCGTCGGGAATGGCGACATAACCATCCTCGTAGCGGAAGACATCCTTGTTGGCGGCATAGTCGAGCAGGTCGTTGGCGGCGTTGTAGTGGATGCCGAGGCTCTGCTCCTGGATGAAGCAGTTGTAGCTGACCGCGTCGAGCTGCAGGCACGCGGCAAGCGCGATCGGCCCGAGCGGGCAGTGCGGCGCCACGGCCACATCATAGGCTTCCGCCATCGCCGCGATCTTGCGGCATTCGGTGATGCCACCGGCATGCGACAGATCAGGCTGGATGATGTCGACGACGCCTTCCTCGAACACGGATTTGAAGTCCCAGCGGCTGTAGAGCCGCTCGCCGAGCGCGATCGGCGTCGAGCCGAGCGCGGCGATCTCCTTCAGCGCCTCGCGGTTTTCGCTGAGCACCGGCTCCTCGATGAACATCAGCCTGTAGGGCTCGAGCTCCTTGACCAGGGCGCGCGCCATCGGCCGGTGGACGCGGCCGTGAAAATCGACGGCGATGCCGATGTTGGGTCCGACGGCCTCGCGCACCATGGCGACGCGTTCGACAGCGGCGTCGATCTTGTCGTGGCTGTCGACGATCTGCAACTCCTCGGTGCCGTTCATCTTCAACGCCAGGAAACCGCGCGCAACCATTTCCCGGGCACCCGCCGCGACTTCTGCCGGCCGGTCGCCGCCGATCCAGGAATAGACCTTGATCGTGTCGCGCAGCTTGCCGCCGAGCAATTCATGCACAGGCACGCCGAGCGCCTTGCCCTTGATATCCCACAGCGCCTGGTCGATGCCCGCAATGGCGCTCATCAGGATCGGCCCACCGCGGTAGAAGCCGCCGCGATGCATCACCGTCCAGTGGTCCTCGATCAGGCGCGGGTCCTTGCCGACGAGATAATCGCCAAGCTCCTTGACCGCTGCCTCGACGGTCAGCGCCCGGCCTTCGACGACCGGCTCGCCCCAGCCAGTGACGCCGGCATCGGTTTCGATCTTCAGGAACAGCCAGCGCGGCGGGACGATGTAGGTGGTGAGCGAGATGATTTTCATGCGCGGGTCTCAGTTGCTTTTGAGTTTCTTGGCGCTGACGAGGTCGCGCGCCGCAAGGTCGAGGATCTTGTTTGCGGCCCCACGCGCCGCCTCGGCATTGCGCATGCGCAGCGCTTCGACCACCTCGCGGTGCGCCGCCACGGCCTCCATGCGCCGGTCGAGCGAAATCACCGCCGTGGCCTCGAGCGAGAATTTCAGCCCGGTGTCGATGAGATTGCCAATCTGGCGAAAGATCGGGTTGTGGCTCGCGGCATAGACGATCTGGTGGAAAGCGATGTCGCTGCGCGAGAAGGCGGCGAGGTCCTCGCCGGCGCCAGCCATGCCGCGCCAGGCGGCCTCCAGATCGGCGATCTCCTGCAGCGTCGCGCGCGTGGCAGCCAGTTCGGCAACCAGCGGCTCGATGGCCCGGCGCGTTTCAAGAATGGCGTCGAACAGCTTGTCGTCCAGTGCATGCGGCGCGTGCCAGGCCAGCACCTGTGGGTCGATGATGTTCCAGTCGTCCTCGTTGCAGACGATCGTGCCGACGCGGGGCCGCGACAGCACCAGCCCCTTTGCCGCCAACACTTTCAGGGCCTCGCGGATGACAGTGCGGCTGACGCCATATTCGACGCCGAGTTCGTTTTCGGTCGGCAAGGAGGATCCGGCCGGGTAGCGCCCGGAAAAGATGTCTGAGGCCATTGCCTTGGTCACATCGGGCATGACGCGCGGGCGGCGAGTGGCTGTGTCGCCTTGCGGTTTCTTCAAAGTCCCGGTCACCTCAGCCCTCCTCCAAGGCGGCGAACCGCTGGTTTCACACAACCGGTCCGGCCTTAACGGATGCGGATCAATTGCGCCAGCGACCGCTGGTCAGAGCATGTACCTTAATTATCATACCAGATCAATTGACGAGTATGATAAAAGCGATTAGAGACTCCGGCATCCGGGCTGAGCGCCCGGTCTATCGCTGGGAGGTAATCATGCGACTTTTGAAGACCGCGCTCGTCGCGGGCGCGCTTGCCGTGCTGTCCGTCACGACCATCGCTGCATATGCTCAGGACACCAAGATCGGCTTCATCGTCAAACAGCCCGAGGAGCCGTGGTTCCAGGACGAATGGAAGTTCGCTGACCAGGCCGCCAAGGAAAAGGGCTTTACCCTCGTCAAGATCGGCGCCGAAGACGGTGAGAAGCTGATGTCGGCCATCGACAATCTCGGCGCCCAGGGCGCGCAGGGTTTCATCGTCTGCACGCCCGACGTGAAGCTCGGCCCCGGCATCGTCGCCAAGGCCGCCGCCAACAATCTCAAGCTGATGACTGTCGATGACCGCCTGGTCGGCGCCGACGGCAAGGCGCTGGAAGACGTCCCGCATATGGGCATCTCGGCCACCAAGATCGGCGAGGCCGTCGGCCAGGCGATCGTCGACGAAATGAAGGCGCGCGGCTGGAAGGCCGACGAGGTCGGCGCCATCCGCGTCTCCTACGACCAGTTGCCAACCGCGGTCGATCGCGTCGAAGGCGCCATCTCGGTGCTCAAGGCGAACGGCTTCAAGGCCGAGAACATCTTCGACGCGCCGCAGGCCAAGACCGACACGGAAGCTGCTCTCAACGCCGCGACTGTCGTGCTCAACGCCCATGCCGACATCAAGAAGTGGGTTTCTTTCGGCCTCAACGACGAGGCGGTGCTGGGTGCGGTGCGTGCTTCCGAAAGCGTCGGCATCCCCGCTGATAGCGTGATCGGCGTCGGCATTGGCGGCGCGGATTCGGCGATCAACGAGTTCAAGAAGCCGACCGCCACCGGCTTTGTCGGCACGGTGATCATCTCGCCGAAGCGCCATGGCTACGAGACGGCGCTCAACATGTATGACTGGGTCGCCAACAACAAGGAACCGGAGAAGCTGATCCTGACGTCCGGTGCACTCGCCAAGCGTGACGACTTCCAGAAGGTCCGCCAGGGCCTCGGCATCGAATAATCCTCCCTGTACAAACAGGCGGCGGCTCATCCCGCCGCCTGTTTGCCATTCCATACGAGGATCGCTGCCCGTGTCCTTTCTTGACTTCTCGCACGTCACCAAGACCTATCCGGGCGTCAAGGCGCTGTCGGACGTCTCGTTCGGTGTCGACAAAGGCGCCGTGCATGGCCTGATGGGCGAGAACGGCGCCGGCAAATCCACCCTGATCAAGATCCTGTCCGGCGACCAGCATGCCGATGAGGGCGAGATCCGCATTGACGGCAGGGTTCAGGCCTATACCTCGACCCGGGATGCCTTCGACAATGGCGTCATTGTCATTCATCAGGAACTGCAACTCGTTCCTGAACTCACCGTTGCCGAAAACCTCAGCCTCGGTCGTTTCCCCGCCAACGCCGGCATCATCGCCGGCCGCCGGATGATGGACGACGTCGGCGCCAAGCTGAAATCGGCCGGTATCGACATCGACATGCGCCGCAAGGTCAAGACGCTGTCGATCGGCGAACGCCAGATGGTCGAGATCGCCAAGGCGGTCATGCTCGACGCACGCGTTATCGCGCTGGACGAACCGACCTCGTCGCTTTCCTCGCGCGAAAGCGAAATCCTGTTTGCCCTGATCGACCGCCTGCGCGGCGAAGGCAAGGTCATCATCTATGTCTCGCACAGGCTCGACGAAGTGTTCCGGCTCTGCGACAGCCTGACCGTGCTGCGCGACGGCAAGCTCGCGGCGCACCATGCGTCGCTGAAAGGCGTCACCCGCGACCAGGTCGTCGCCGAGATGGTCGGCCGCGAGATTTCGGATATCTGGGGTTTTCGCGCACGAAAAACGGGCGATGTCCGCCTGAAGGTCGACGCTCTCAGCGGCCCCAAACTGAAGACGCCGGCCAGTTTGGAGGCGAGGGCAGGCGAGATCGTCGGCTTCTTCGGCCTGATCGGCGCCGGGCGCTCGGAACTGATGCGGCTGGTCTATGGCGCCGATCCGCGCTCGGGCGGCAGCATCACCGTCGACGGCAAGCTGGTCCGTGCCGCCGATCCGCGTGGCACGATCCGGGCCGGCATCGTGCTGTGCTCGGAGGATCGCAAGCATGACGGCATCATCCAGGGCCGCTCGGTCGAGGAGAACATCAACATCTCGTCGCGGCGCCATCACACGCGCTTCGGCGTGCTCAACCGCGCCAGCGAGATCGCCACCGCCGAAACCTTCATCAAGAAGCTCAAGGTGCGCACGCCGTCGCGCAAGCAGGACATCATCAATCTCTCCGGCGGCAACCAGCAGAAGGTCATCCTTGGCCGCTGGCTGTCCGAACAAGGGGTGCGGGTTCTCATTGTCGACGAACCGACGCGCGGCATCGACGTAGGGGCCAAATCGGAAATCTACGAATTGCTCTACCAGCTTGCGCAGGACGGCATGGCGATCGTCGTGGTCTCGTCCGAACTGCCGGAAGTGATGGGCATCTGCGACCGTATTCTGGTGATGTGCGGTGGCCGCGTCAGCGCTGAACTCACCCGCGACCAGTTCGCCGAAAGGGCGATCCTGGCCGCCGCTCTCCCCGATCAGAAAACTCCCGACGCGATCGCATCCTGAGGACTTTGGCATGACCGACCAGTTGAAAAAAATCCTGCTCGGCGAACAGGGCCTCGTCGTCATCTTCGTCGTCGCCTTCGCGCTGGTGTCGGCTCTGGTGCCGAACTTCCTTACGGACCGCAACATGCTCGGCCTGCTGCAGTCGGTGGTCACCGTCGGCATCGTCGCCTGCACCATGATGTTCTGCCTCGCCGCGCGCGACTTCGACCTGTCGGTCGGTTCGATCGTCGCCTTTGCCGGCATGGTCGCTGTGATGGCGTCGAATTACACCGGCTCGATCCTGCTTGGCCTGCTGGCGGCAATCGCCTGCGGCGCTTTCGTCGGCTTCATCAACGGCCTCGTCATCGCCAAATTCCGCATCAACGCGCTGATAACGACGCTGGCCACCATGCAGATCGTGCGCGGCCTCGCGCTCATCGCGTCCGACGGCCGCGCCGTCGGCATCAACAGCTCGGATTTCTATCAGCTGGCGCTGTCGAAACTGCTCGGCATACCGACGCCGGTCTGGGTGCTTGCCATCCTGTTTTGCATTTTCGGTTTCGTGCTCAACCGCACCGTCTTCGGCAAGAACACGCTGGCCATCGGCGGCAATCCTGAGGCCTCGCGTCTGGCCGGTGTAAATGTCGACTGGACGCGCATCTGGATCTTTGCGCTGCAGGGCGTCGTCTGCGGTATCGCCGGCATCCTGCTGGCGTCGCGCATCACCTCGGGCCAGCCCAACGCGGCGGTCGGGCTGGAACTCTCGGTCATTTCGGCCTGCGTGCTCGGCGGCGTCTCGCTCGCCGGCGGCCGCGCCACCATGTCGGGCGTCATCGTCGGCGTGCTGATCATGGGCATCGCCGAAAACGCCATGAACCTTCTCAACATCCCGGCCTTCTACCAGTACATCGTACGTGGCGTGATCCTGCTGCTGGCCGTGCTGCTCGACAATCTGCGCTCGTCGGCACTGGGCCGGCGCTAAGCTGGAGGGACAAAAATGGCTGAGCGCCTTTCCGGCAAACGCATCTTCCTGACCGGCGCCGCGCAAGGCATCGGGCTGGCCATCGCCGAGGCCTGCCTTGCCGAAGGTGCAAGACTGTTCCTCGTCGACCGCGACGGCGCACTGCTGGACAAGGCCGTCGCCGGCCTTGCCGCGCCGCACGGCCATGTCGGGCATGCGGCAGCCGACATCAGCGACGGAGCCGCGATTGCCACTGCCGTCGGCCAAGCGACCGACGAAATCGGCCACATCAACGCGCTGATCAACAATGCCGGGGTCAATGTGTTCTCGACGCCGCTCAAGGCGACCGAGGAAGAGTGGAACCGCAATTTCGACGTCAACGTCAAGGGCGCCTGGAATTGCAGCAAGGCTGTGCTGCCGGGCATGATTACAAGCGGCGGCGGCGCCATCCTCAACATCGCCTCGACGCACAGCTTCACCATCATTCCGCACACCTTCCCCTATCCCGTCGCCAAGCACGCGCTGCTCGGCCTGACCAAATCGCTGGCGCTCGAATATGCGGCGCAAGGCGTGCGCGTGAATGCGCTGGCGCCGGGCTATGTCGAGACGCAGAAGGCCATCGATTACTGGAACAGCTTTCCCGATCCGGTGGCGGCGCGCGCCAACACGATGGCGCTGCATCCCGGCGGCCGCATCGCCGCGGCGCACGAGATCGCGCTTGCAGCGGTGTTCATGATTTCCGATGAGTGCCCGTTCATGAACGCGGCCACGCTCGTTGTCGATGGCGGGCTCAGCCAGCTTCAGCATCCTGCCTGAATTCCGGGAAAACCATGACCAAGAGACGATCGCAGCACTGGTTCGGCGGCCAAGGCAAGGATGCCTTCATCCACCGCAGCTGGATGAAGAACAACGGCCTGCCCGACGATGCTTTCGACGGCCGCCCGGTGATCGGCATCTGCAACACATTTTCCGAATTCACGCCTTGCCACGTCCATTTCCGTGGCCTGATCGAGCACATCAAGGCGGGCATGCTGGAGGCCGGCGGCCTGCCGCTCGAATTCCCGGTCTTCTCCTGCGGCGAATCCAATCTGCGCCCGACGGCGATGCTGTTTCGCAACCTCGCCTCGATGGATGTCGAGGAGGCGATCCGGGGCAACCCGATGGATGGTGTCGTGCTGATGGCCGGCTGCGACAAGACCACGCCGTCGCTGGTCATGGGCGCGGCCTCCTGCGACCTGCCGTCGATCGTCATCTCCGGCGGGCCGATGCTCAATGGCCGCTTCCAGGGCCGCGAGATCGGCTCCGGCACCGATGTGTGGAAGTTTTCGGAAGACGTCCGCGCCGGCGTGATGAGCGAGCAGGATTTCGCCAATGCCGAAAGCGCCATGTCGCGCTCGCCCGGCCACTGCATGACAATGGGCACGGCCTCGACCATGGCCTCGATGGTCGAGGCACTCGGCCTGGCGCTGCCGGGCAACGCCGCCTATCCCGCGGTCGACGCACGCCGCAGCCGCATCGCCCGCACGACCGGGCGGCGCATCGTCGAGATGGTCAATGAGGATCTGCGCCCGTCGGCCATCCTCAAGAAGGCGGCCTTCGCCAACGCTATCCGCGTCAACGGTGCGATCGGCGGCTCGACCAATGCGGTTGTGCATCTGCTGGCGATCGCCGGCCGCGTCGGCACTGAGCTGACGCTGGACGATTGGGACCATTATGGCCGCGACGTACCGACCATCCTAGATCTGATGCCATCGGGTCGCTTCCTGATGGAGGATTTCTGCTACGCCGGCGGCATTCCGGCGGTCATGAAGGAGATCGCCGATCTGCTCGATCTCGACGCGCTGACGGTCACCGGCAAGGCCGTACGCGACAACATCGCCGATGCCCAAAATTACAATCCCGAGGTTATCCGCCCGCGCGACAAGGCGCTTACCGCCCAGGGCGGCATCGCGGTGCTGCGCGGCAATCTGGCGCCGGACGGCGCTATCATCAAACCTTCGGCTGCTTCGCCAGGATTGATGAAGCATCGCGGCCGCGCCGTCGTGTTCGAGGACATCGACGACTACAAGGCGCGCGTCGACGATCCCTTGCTCGACATCGACGAGAGCTCGATCATGGTGCTGAAGAATTGCGGCCCCAAGGGCTATCCCGGCATGGCCGAGGTCGGCAACATGGCGCTGCCTCGGAAGCTGCTGAAGCAAGGCGTCCGCGACATGATCCGCATCTCCGATGCCCGCATGTCCGGCACCGCCTTCGGCACGGTCGTTCTGCATGCAGCACCCGAAGCCGCTGTCGGCGGCCCACTGGCGCTGGTCCGCAGCGGCGACATGATCGAACTCGATGTCGAAGCGAGGAAGCTGCATCTCGACGTGTCGGAACAGGAGCTGGCGCGGCGTCGTGAGTCCTGGCTACCGCCCGTCCCAGCGATGCGCGGCGGCTATCAGGGTCTCTACGTCGACCGTGTCCTGCAGGCGGATCGCGGCGCGGACCTCGACTTTCTTGTCGGCAGCCGTGGCCACGCCATTCCACGCGAAAGCCATTGAGGCCGACCAGCATGCCTAATTTTCGGCCTGACGATTTCCACGGCATTCACGCCATTCTCTACGCGCTCTTTGACGTGAACGAACAGCTGGACCGCGCGGCGATGCGTCGGCAGGTCGAGATCTGCCTGGCGACCGGCGTGCACGGCATGGCGGCGCTCGGTCTGGCAACAGAAGTCGCCAAGCTGACTGAGGCCGAGCGCCTGACGATCATGGACTGGACGGCGGAAGACACCGCCGGAAAAGTGCCGCTCGCCTTCACCATCTTCGGTTCTTCTGTGGCTGAGCAGGTGGCGCAGGTTCGGCACGCTGAAAGCGTGGGAGCGGATTGGGTGATCCTGCAGCCGCCGCCGGTCGGATCCTATGGTACGCCGGAATACATCAGCTTCTTCGGCCGCGTTGCCGAGGCGACCGATCTGCCGGTGGCGATCCAGAACGCGCCGGCGTTTTTCGGGCGCGGCCTTTCATCAGACGAAATCCGCGACCTCGTCACGCTGTATCCCAACGTTAGGATGATCAAGGGCGAGGGTCCGGTTACCGACATCGCCGGGCTGATCGAGCGCACCGATGGCCGGATACCGGTTTTCAACGGGCGTGGCGGCCTGGAACTGATCGACAATTTCCGCATCGGTTGCCGCGGCATGATCCTGGCGCCGGATTGCGCCGACTATGCCGTGCGCGCCTATCATGCGTTCCGCGCCGGAGGCGAAGCCACGGCCGAGGCTGAATATGCAAGAATGTTGCCGGCAGCGGTCTTCGTCATGCAAGGCATCGAAAACTTGATCTGCTATGGCAAGCGGCTGTTCGGCGCCCGCGCAGGCATCCCGATACACGACCGGGCTCCGGCGATGCGGCCCAGCGAGCCTGGCCTCGCGATGGTGGAGCGCTTTGCGATTGGTCTCGGTCGGTTGCCTGGCTGAACGTCAACTGCCTTTCAATAGGTCGTCCGCCCACCCGACAGGTCGAACGTGGAGGCGGTTGTAAAACTGTTCTCCTTGGAGACGAGCCAGGCGACCATGGCAGCGGCCTCATCGACCTCCAACAGGCGGCCGCGCGGAATGCGCGAGCGCATATATTCGATATGCTCCGGCGTCAGTTGTTCAAGGATGCGCGTCTGTGCCGTGGCCGGCGAGATGCAGTTCACGGCGATGTCGTACTGCGCCAGTTCTTTGCCGAGCGACTTGGTCAAGCCGATGACCGCCGCCTTCGAGGCTGAATAGGCGGAGGCGTTGGGGTTGCCCTCCTTGCCGGCGACCGAAGCGATGTTGACGATCCGCCCGTAATTGCGCTCCTTCATCCCGGGAACCACGGCGCGATTGACGTAGAACGTACCGTTGACGTTGACGTCGATGACCTTTTTCCACGTCTCGATGTCGTAGACGTCGAGCGGGACGGCCGGGCCGGCGATTCCGGCGGAATTGACCAGAATGGAAATCTTGCCGGCCAGCTCTTCGGTCCTGGCGCGCGCCGCGTCCACCGACACCCAATCGGCGACGTCCACGATCTCTGTCGTGGCGGCGTTGCCGAGTTCCTTCTTGGCGGTTTCGAGGCGAGCCTCATCGAGATCCCACAAGGTTACCGTCGCGCCGGAGGCGACGAAGCGTCTGGCCATCGCAAAGCCGAGGCCTTGGGCGCCGCCGGTGACCACAGCGTGCTGGCCGTCAAGATCAATCCTGTTCATGTCGAGCGGTTCTTTCCGTTTGAGCTACTTCCGGGATAAAGGCCGGCCTGTGCAGGCGGGCGATATCGCTACATCGTCGCGCCGAGGCTCCATGGCACGAACTCGTTGTCGCCATAGCCGAGCGCTTCCGACCTGGTGCGCCCGCCGGAAGCGACGCGCAGGATCTCGGCGAAGATCTCCTCGCCCTTCTCGGCCAGCGAGACGCCGTCCAGTATGTCTCCGCAATTGATGTCCATGTCCTCGCGCATCTGCTCGAAGATGAAGCTGTTGGAGGCGAGCTTGATCGAGGGCGTCGGCTTGCAGCCGAAGGCCGAACCGCGGCCGGTGGTGAAGCACAATATGTTGGCGCCGCCGGCGACCTGCCCGGTGGCCGAGACCGGATCGTAGCCAGGCGTATCCATGAAGACGAGGCCGCGCTCGTTGATCGGCTCGGCATATTCCAGCACCGCGCGCAGATTGGTGGTGCCGCCCTTGGCGGAGGCGCCGAGCGATTTCTCCAGGATGGTCGTCAGCCCACCCAGCTTGTTGCCGGGCGAAGGGTTGTTGTTCATCTCCATGTCGTGCCTGGCGGTATAATCCTCCCACCAGCGGATGCGCTCGATCAGCTTTTCACCCACCGCGCGGCTCTCGGCGCGCAAGGCGAGAAGATGTTCGGCGCCATAGATCTCGGGCGTCTCCGAGAGCACGGCCGTGCCGCCTTGCCCGACAAGCAGGTCCACCGCAGCACCCAGTGCCGGATTGGCGCTGATGCCGGAATAGCCGTCCGATCCGCCGCATTGCAGCGCAAGCACCAGTTCGGAGGCCGGCTGCGGAGTCCTTTCGGCGGCGTTCACCGTAGGCAGCATGTCGACGATCGCCTTGACGCCGGCCTCGACTGTCTTTCGCGTGCCGCCGGTTTCCTGGATGGTCATCGTGCGGAAAATCGTGCTCTCCTCGATGTTGTACGACTGCATCCAGCGTGGGATCTGGAACGCTTCGCAGCCGAGTCCGACCATCAGCACGCCGCCGACATTGGGGTTGGTGGCAAAGCCCCATTGCGTCCGTTTCAACAGGTCGTAAGCGGGGCCCTTGGTGTCGATGCCGCAGCCAGTGCCGTGGACGAGTGCGATGATGCCGTCGACATTGGGATAGTCGCGCAGGATGCCAGACCGGTTGACCTCGTCGACGATGAACCGGGCGACGCTGGCAGAGCAGTTCACCGAGGTCAGGACGGCAATGAAGTTGCGCGTGCCCACCTTGCCGCTCGGCCGGCGGTAACCCATGAAAGTAGCGCGCTCGGCCTCGGCAACGACCTCGGTTTGCCTGGTATTGGTGCCGAAGACGTAGTCGCGTTCGAAATTGCGCAGATACACATTGTGCTCGTGAACCCAGTCGCCGGCGACGATGGGTTCCCGCGCAAACCCGATGGTCTGGCCGTATTTCACGATCGGCTCGTCCGAGCCGATGTCGCGCAAGGCCATTTTGTGCCCGCGCGGTATGCGTGCCCTGGCCGCCACGTCCCCGGCTTTTTCGCCGATCTTCAACGGATCGACCGCCAGAAGAATGTTGTCGATATCCGACAGCTTGATGAACCGTGCCATGAACCCAAACTCTGAAGAAGGCCTCCCCGACAAGGAGCGTCGAGAGACAAAAGTGATTTAGAATACTAATATAATAGAATGTCAGTGGTCAAGGTGCGGTTGCGAAAGGCTTGGATTGCAGGGGCGTAGTGGCGGATCGGTTAGGTGAGCGTGCAATGAGTGCGCCTTGCGGCGGAGTTTGAGGGCGGCAAACGGCTGGATGAAACAACGGACCGCCGCACGCCCGGGACACGGTCAATCGAGATGGAAGACCTCTTGCATGGCCGCCCACCATTCGCCGTCGGCGCGCGTCGGTAGCGGCGTCTGCATGGGGTCGCACAGTTCCCACCATTTGCGCATGGCCGGCGACTCGCTCATCCGCGCCGCATCCCTGGCGAAGTCGGTGCCGTGATACTCCCAGGAGGCGAACAGAAGGTTCTCCGGTTCGCGCAGGAAGATCGAATAGTTACGGATGTCGGCGCGACTGATGACGTCCAGCACCTCGGGCCAGACGGCGGCGTGGACGCGCTTGTAGTCCGCGATCGCCTCGGCTTTCACGCCGATACAAAGCCCCATTCTTTGCATGCCGGTTGCTCGCGAGGCTTCAGTCGAGAAGGTCGGCGGCGACTTCGAGCGTGTTGCGGAACGACGTCTCGAGATGATGTTCCATGGCCCTTGCCGCCCCCTCGGCGTCGTGGCGCTTCAGCGCGTCGAAAATGGCCTCGTGCTGCTCGATCGTCTGTTCGCCATAACCCGGTCTTGGGATGGCGAGATAGCGTCCGCGGTCCATCTGTGCCTTCGAGATGTCGACGGCTCTCCAGATCATCGGCAGGCCGCAGATCTCGGCTATGGTGCGGTGGAAGACATCGTCGAGTTGTATCGCGGTGGCATATCTGCCGCGCGATATGGCAAGCCGGTGCGCCGCCATGTTGTCTTCCAGCAATTCGCTGGCTGCCGCTGTGAACTTGGCGGCCGCGCGTCGGGCGCTTTCCATCTCCAGGGCCCGCCGGATGACATAGGCTTCTTCCAGGTCAGCCCGGCTGATCGGAGCGACATAGGTGCCGGTCTGTGCCAGGATTTTGACCAGGCCCTCGTCGCTGATGCGCTTGACCGCTTCGCGAACGGGGGTGCGAGACACCCCCAGGGCCTCCGCGATGGCGACTTCGTTGATCACCTCTCCCGGCTTCAGCTGCCCGACGACGATCAGGTTGCGGATTTTGTGGTAGATCTGATCGCGGAGCGGAAGAGCCCGATTGAGCGTCGAAGGATCCAGGTCCATTGTAAATCCGTGTCTTCGTTCACCAGAAATGGCTAGATAATACTAGAATGTCAATTGGAACGCATCCAATGGAAGCGTCGGGTGTCGGTGACACGATGTCCATAACGACCGCCGGAATCCAGCTTGCCAGAACTGTTATATTAGTGCAATAGTCATCATCCGCGGTGAGAAATTCAATCCGCAACCGAGAGCCTGGACTGAGCCGCGTGTTCAAAAGCCCGGATGTTCAAGCCAGTTCGAAGAGGGGTCGAGCTGCGTTGAAGAAACTATTATACTAACATATCGATGGCCGATACAGAGGACGATCGGCCAGCCGCCAGGAGGAACCTAGCCAGATATGACTGTCGCCGCCGATTGCGCCTTGGACATGCGAGGCATCAGCAAGACGTTCCCGGGCGTGAAGGCTCTGTCCAACGTCAATTTCGCCGTAAAATTCGGTACCGTTCATGCGGTCGTGGGTGAGAACGGCGCCGGCAAATCGACGCTCATGAAGGTCCTCAACGGATCCTACGCGCCCACCAGCGGCACAATCAGGGTCGGCGGCGCCGAGGTGCGCATGCGCCGGCCCGCCGACGCCCAGGCGCTCGGCATTCGCATGGTGCACCAGGAGATCAATCTGGTCTCCGACCTGACCGTCGCCGAGAACGTCTATCTCGGCCGCATGCCCGGCAAATGGTCCTTTCTGCGCAAGGGCGAGATGATCCGGGCGGCCGCTGCCGTCCTCGACGAACTTGGAGCGGCCATCAACCCGCGTGAACGGCTCGGCAACCTTTCTATCAGCCAGCAGCAGCTCGTCGAGATCGCCAAGGCCTACGCGGCGCAGCCCAGGATCATCGTCCTGGACGAACCGACATCCAGCCTCAGCGAGCATGAGACGGCGGCGTTGTTCCGGATCCTGCGCAAGATGCGCGATGACGGCATCGCCATCATCTACATCAGCCACCGGCTGAAGGAGGTGCTCGAAATCGCCGACGAGGTGACGGTGCTGCGCGACGGCTCAATGATCGAGACGCGTCCGATCGAAGGCATAAATGCCGCCCACATGATCAGGCTGATGGTCGGTCGCGAAGTCAGCAATGTCTTCCCGAAAAGTCTGGCCGAGATCGGCAAGTCGGTGCTGCGCGTCGAATGCATCAGCGACGGCACGCGCTTCCGCGATGTCAGCTTCGATGTACGCACCGGCGAGATACTGGGCTTGACCGGGCTGGTGGGTGCTGGCCGCAGCGAGGTTGCCCGTGCGATCTTCGGCCTGTCGCGGCTTGTCGAAGGCACGGTCAGCGTCAACGGCCGCAAGGTCTCGATCAACTCGCCTTCCCAGGCAGTCAGGGCAGGGATTGCCTATGTACCGGAGGATCGCAAGGGCGACGGCATCGTGCCGGGAATGTCGATCCGGGAAAACATCAGCCTGCCCATATTGCGCCGCCTGAGCCGTTTCGGGCGCATCAGGCGCAGCGCCGATCGCGCGCTGGCGGCGGACTGTGTGAAGCAGTTTTCGATTTCGCCGCCCGACGGCGAACGGCGCATCAACCTCCTGTCGGGCGGCAACCAGCAGAAGGCTGTCATCGCCAAATGGCTTGCCGCCAAGCCCTTGGTCTTGATCCTCGACGAGCCGACGAGGGGCGTCGACGTCGGCGCCAAGGCCGAGATCCACCACATCATTGGCCAGCTCGTCGCAGGCGGCATGGCGGTGGTGATGATTTCCTCGGAACTGCCCGAAATCCTTGGCGTCTGCGACCGCGTGGTGGTGATGCGCGATGGACACGCCTCCGAGCCTCTCCTGCGCAGCGAGCTGAGCGAGGAACGCATCATGGCGCTGGCGACGGGGGAGGACGTGGCGTGACCGATGCGGCCGTGGAGATCAGCAGCGTGAAACGCAACGACCGCTTCACGCGCGGCAACAGGCTTGTCGACGTCCTGTCGAAGGCAGGGCTCGCCTTCGCCATCCTCGCCGTGATGCTCTACGGCTCCTTCGTCAGCCCCGCCTTCTTCACATCGGGCAATTTGCTCAACGTCCTGACCTCGATGTCCATCGTCGGCATCGTCGTCGTCGGTATGACCTTCGTGCTCGTGGCCGGCGGACTGGCCGACCTGTCGGTGCCGGCCACCATCGCCTGCGGCGCCATCCTGTCACTCGGACTGCAGCCGATGATCGGGCCGCTGCCCGCCTTCGTCCTGGCCGTCGGCCTTGCCGGCCTCATAGGCCTGCTCAACGGGGTCCTGGTCGGCTATGTCGGCATCAATCCCATCATCGCCACGCTCGGCATCGGCACGATCGGACTGGGCATCGTCCAGGCGGCTGTCGGCGGCGTCATCGTCTATGGCAGCAATCCCGCTTCCGCCGAATTCGCCAAGGGCCGGCTGTTCGGCATTCCGGTCGTGGTGCTGATCTTCCTGGTCATTGCCCTTGTCGGCCATTTCGTGCTGTCCCGCTCGTTCTGGGGCAGATGGACGCTCGCCACCGGCGGCAATTACAGCGCCGCCGAGGCAAGCGCCGTTCCGGTGCAGGCCGTGAAGGCCGGAGCCTTCGTGATCACGGCGCTGGCTTCCGGGATCAGCGGCGGCCTGCTCGGACTGACGCTGCAGAGCGCGCGGCCGCTCATCGGCGCCGGCTATGAATTCAGCGCCATCACCGCGGTGGTGGTCGGCGGTGTGTCGATCATCGGCGGCTTCGGCTCCGTGCCAAGGGCAATCGCCGGCCTCATCTTCGTGCAGCTGCTGACCAACGTCATGGTGCTCGACGGTGTGCGCACGCCGATCCAGGGGTTTGTGCTCGGCATCCTGATCGTCGGCGCCGTCGGCATGGATGCGGCGCTGCGCAAGCGGGGGGTGGCGTGATGCGGTTTCTTTCGCTTGTCTCACAGCATCGCGTCGTCATCATTCTGGGCCTGACGCTCGTCATTTCCGCACTGGTGGTCCCCGGCTACCTCTCGGCATCGACCCTCGGCCTCGGCCTCGACCGGGCGGCGACGATCGGCCTGATCGCGATCGGCCTGACGGTGCTTTTGATATCGGGCCAGATCGACCTCTCCGGTGGCGCGGTGTTTGCCCTGGCCGGCATCGTATCGGTCATCCTGCAGCGAGAGATCGGCATCCTCCCTGCCGCGATCGTCGGCATCCTGGTCGGTACCCTGGCAGGCGCCGTCAACGGCATGCTGGTCGTCGGCCTGAAGGTGAATTCGCTCGTGCTGACGCTCGCGACGATGCTCATCTTCCGCTCGCTCGCGCACTGGATCACCAACAGCCAGCCGGTGACCGGAACCGACATCATGCTTTCCCTGGCGCTGGCCAAGATCTATCTCGATGTCTTCACCCTCCGCAGCGCGCTGTTCATCGCCCTGATCGTGCTGCTGCATTTCTGGCTGACGCGCACCATACCTGGGCGTAACGTCTTTGCGGTGGGATCCAACCCGGCGGCTGCCAAGGAAAGCGGTATCGCCTCGGACCGTATCGTCTTTCTCGGCTTTGTCTTTGCCGGCACGCTTGCCGGCCTGGCGGGGGTTCTCCAGAGCCTCGTCACCAACACCGGCTCACCCGTCTTCGGCTCGGAATTGACGGTCGCCGTCATTGCCGCGGTCGTTGTCGGCGGAACTCGTCTCGAAGGCGGCAGGGGATCCGCGCTCGGCACGCTCGGCGGCGTGCTGACAATCGGCTCGCTGACCATCGCGATGGAGTTCCAGTCCGTTCCCGCATACGTCCAGCAGGTCGTGTCCGGGCTTATCCTGATCCTGCTCGTCGTGCTCGATCGGGCCGTTACCACCAAGGGGAGGGCTCCGGGCACGCGCCCGGCGCTCGTTCGCGACAATCCAATCACTCAAGGAGGAACCACATGATTGGGAGGAAACACATGATTGGCAAGAAAAGCATGCTTCACGTCGCCGCCATGGCGGCTGTGCTGGCATCGACGGGCTGGGCCAGCGCCAAGACGGTCTGCTACGTGACGGCAGCGGATTCGCATGCCTATGCGACGCCGGCCAACAAGGCGCTTCAGGCGCGCGCCGCGGAACTCGGCATCGAGATCCTGAGCCTCAGCCAGGATTTTGATGTCCAGAAAGGCACCGAGCAGCTCAACACCTGCGTTGCGCGCAAGGTCGACGGCATCATCCTGTGGCCGCTCGACCCGCAGGCCTACATACCGGGACTGGCGCGCGCGCAGCAGGCGAACATTCCGGCGATCCTCATCAATTCGCCGATGAGCGACGATGCCAAGCCGTTCATCAAGTCGTTCACCGGGCCTGATGTCTATGAGGAAGGCAAGCTGGCGGCGGACTCGCTGAGCAAGGCGCTCGGCGGCAAGGGCTCCGTCGTCATCATCGCCGGCCAGGCCGGCAACGGCACCACGATCGGACGTGTCAGCGGCTTCACCGACCGTCTCAAGGAAACCAATGCCGACATCAAGGTGCTCGACACGGTCAATGCCGACTTCGACCAGCAAAAGGCACTGGTGGTCAGCCGCGATCTGATCACACGCTTCGGCGACCAGATCAGCGGTGTCTACGCCAATGACGACACGATGGCCCGCGGCTTCATCGACGCATGGAAGGAGGCCAACCCCTCCAAGGCCGCACCGCCGATTGTCGGCATCAATGGCCAGAAGGATGCGTTCGAATCCATCCGCACCAATGAGATGTACTCGACCATCGTCCAGTCGCCCGTCGAGGATGGCCGCCTGGCGATCAACACGATGGCCGAGATCATCGACGGGAAGCAGGTCAAGGACCGGCTGCCCATCCCGCTGACCGTCGTCACCAAGGACAACGTCAACGCGGTCGAACCCGCGTTCTGATACGAAGGGGGCCGGCCCGGGGGATTCGGGCCGGCCCCCTTTCCTTGCCAGAGAGAGAAATTCTAATAGCGGCGACAGAATTGGAATAAACTAACTCTACAGAGTTTGTGGAATAAGCAATCTGCGCTGGCGATCTGGTTTCCACCCGGACAGGACCACGCCATGCCCACTCTTTCGCATCAGCTACTCACCAAAGCAGGCATATCCGGCCGCCTTCGCCAGGCAGCGGGAGAAAGGCCATGAGCCGGGTCGTGCCAGACCGCATCAAGGTGCTCTGGTTTCTGCCTACGCATGGCGACAGCCGCTACCTCGGCACGGCCGAGGGCGGCAGATCGGTCGATCTGCCGTATCTGACGCAAGTGGCGAAGGCGGCCGACACGCTCGGCTACTATGGCGTGCTGTTGCCGACCGGCCGCTCGTGCGAGGATTCCTGGGTGATCGCATCGGCTCTTGTGCCGATTACCGAGCGCTTGCGTTTCCTTGTCGCCGTGCGGCCCGGTTTGCAGTCGCCGACGCTGGCCGCGCGCATGACTGCGACGCTGGATCGCATCTCCAATGGCCGCCTGCTGATCAACGTCGTCACCGGCGGCGATCCGCTGGAGAACAAGGGCGACGGCATCTTCCTGTCGCATGCCGAACGCTATGAGGTGACGCAGGAGTTCTTGCAGATCTACAAGCGGGTGCTGAGCGGCGAGACGGTGGGGCACGAGGGCAAGCATTTCCACATCGAGGACGGCCGGCTGCTGTTTCCGCCGGTGCAGACGCCATATCCGCCATTGTATTTCGGGGGCTCGTCCGACGCTGGGTCCGTGGTGGCGGCGCAGGAGATCGACAAATATTTGACCTGGGGAGAGCCGCCAGCCGATGTCGAGCGCAAGCTGGACGGCATGCGTGAACTGGCGCAGAAGGCTGGCCGCAAGCTCTCCTTCGGCATTAGGCTGCATGTCATCGCCCGCGAAACCACCGAGGAGGCCTGGGCCGCTGCCGACAGGCTGATCAGCCGGCTCGACGACGCGACGATCGCCTCGGCGCAGAAGGTCTTTGCCCGCATGGATTCGGTCGGCCAGGCGCGGATGAGCGCATTGCATGGCGGCAATCGCGCCAAGCTCGAGATCGCCCCCAACCTCTGGGCCGGCGTCGGCCTGGTGCGCGGCGGCGCAGGTACCGCACTTGTCGGCGATCCCGACACGATCGCCGAGCGCATCGACGAGTACCGGCGCCTCGGCATCGATACCTTCATCCTTTCCGGCTATCCACATCTCGAAGAAGCCTATCGCTTCGGCGAGCTGGTGCTGCCGAAACTGCCGACCGACCATCCGGTCAAGGCAGCCGGCTCGTCCGTAAACACCGGTCCGTTCGGCGAAACCATCGCCGGCGACCACCGGCCGAAGTCGCTCGCCAGCGCCTCGTGAACTTGCTTCCTGCGTCCTCGCGGTTGCGCGTCGCCATTATTGGCGGCGGCTTTTCCGGTGCGGCGGTGGCGTGGCACCTGGCGCAAATGCCTCGACCGGAGCGCATTTCCATTTCCGTGATCGAGCCGCGACCCTTGATTGGCGGTGGCCTTGCCTATTCCAGCGAGGAACCCTCTCATCGGGTCAATGTTCCCGCGGTCAGGATGAGCATGGCTCCCGACGACCCGCAGCATTTTGCACGCTGGTTGACTGGCAGCGGAGAACTCGAACACGACCCGGATGCGATCTGGATGAACGGCGACGCTTTTCCGCGCCGGCGCGTGTTCGGTCGCTATGTTGCCGAGCATCTGGCGCCGCATCTCAATTCCGGCCTTGTCCATCATGTTGAAGGTTCCGCCACACGCGTGACACGCGATGCCAGTGGCGCGGGCTGGACCGTGCACACCTCTGCCGGACCGGTCGCCTCCGACATCGTCGTTCTAGCAGCAACGCATCCGCAGCCTGCAATTCCAGCCGCGTTGATCCACCTGACGGAAGCGCCGGGTTTCATCGCCGACCCATACGCAGCCGCGGCGCTTGCCGGGATCGGGCCGGACGCCTCGGTGCTGATCGTCGGCTCCGGGCTGACCTCGGCCGACATGGTCGCCGAACTTGACCGTCGTGGCCATCGTGGCCGCATCCTCACGCTGTCGCGCCGCGGCTTACGCTCGCGCGGACACCCCGATGTCAGGGGCGAGCCTTTTGGCGATTTTGCATCCGCGCCGGCGACGACGGCGCTCGGCCTGCTCAGGACCATTCGCGCGACGCTGGCAGCGGCAAGAGCGGCCAATGTCAACTGGCAGTCGGTCTTCGACCAGTTGCGCCTGCAGGGGCCGGTGCTGTGGGCCGCACTTGCCCCGCCGGAGCGGGCAAGGCTGGTCCGCCAGCTGCGCGTGTTCTGGGACGTGCATCGTTTCAGGATCGCCCCGCAGGTCGCCGCCGTGCTCGACCGGCGCCATGCCGCCGGTACAGTCGACACCATTGCCGCCAGGCTTGTCGCGTCGAACGATGAGGACGGCAGCCTGGCTGTCAGCTTTCAACGGCGCGGGCAGACCCGGATCGAGGCGGCGCGCTTCGCTGCCGTCATCAACACCACCGGTCCGGCTCATGGGCAGGCGCTGCAGCTGAACCCGGCGCTGAGCTCGCTGGCGGAAACCGGCTTGATCAGGACGGACCAATATGGGCTTGGCATCGAGACAGGTCTCGACAGCCGCGCGATCGGCCGGGACGGTGAGGCGGTCGCGACACTCCTGGTCGCCGGCCCGCTGGCACGAGGGACTTTCGGCGAGCTCATGGGTCTGCCGGAAGTCGCTCGCCATGCCCAGGCGGTCGCGGTTGAAATTGCCAAGCTGCTGGTAACGCTGCCGTCAGCGCAGGCCATCGGCGCCAATGCCGCGCAGGGTCCGGTCATGAGCTGACACCGGCAAACCGGGTTGGCCGAGCAAAATTGGTATTTCCGTCCCAAGAGGGGCTCAAAAACGGAAAATCCTTCTTTGTATATAGATTCTATAAACATAATAAATACCGACGAAACCGGCTGCGGTCGGATCGATCAACGAGATGGCCTGAATGGGAGACAGTTCATGGCACACGCAGAGACCGACTCGATCAAGTTTGCTTACTGGGTGCCGAATGTTTCGGGCGGCCTTGTGATCTCCAACATCGAGCAGCGCACCAACCATTCGGCCGAGTACAATCGCAAGCTGGCGCAGATCGCCGAGAAGTCCGGCTTTGATTACGCACTCAGCCAGATCCGCTTCACCGCCGGCTACGGCGCCGACGAGCAGCATGAATCGGTGGCGTTCAGCCATGATCTGCTGGCGGCGACCACAACGCTCAAGGTCATCGCGGCGATCCTGCCCGGACCGTGGAACCCGGCGCTGGCGGCCAAGCAGATCGCCACCATCAGCTATCTCACCAATGGCCGCGTCGCGATCAACCTCGTCTCCGGCTGGTTCCGTGGCGAGTTCCATGCCATCGGCGAGCATTGGCTCGACCATGACGAGCGCTATCGCCGCTCGGAGGAATTCATTCGTGCGCTGCGCGGAATATGGACCGAGGACAGCTTCACCTTCCGTGGCGATTTCTACCGCTTCAACGAATATTCGCTGAAGCCGAAACCGCCGCAGCCGCTGCCCGAAATCTTCCAGGGCGGCTCGTCGCGCGCCGCGCGCGACATGGCATCGCGGGTCTCGGACTGGTACTTCACCAATGGCAACACGCCGGCCGAGATCGCCAAGCAGGTCGACGACCTCAGGACCAAGGCGAAGGCCAATAACCATTCCGTCAAGGTTGGCGTCAACGCCTTCGCGGTCGTCCGCGAGACAGAGGATGAGGCCAGGGCGGTGCTCGCCGAAATCATTGCCAAGGCCAACCCCGAGGCGGTCAACGCCTTTGGCCATGAGGTGAAAAATGCCGGCAAGGCTTCGCCGGAAGGCGAGGGCAATTGGGCGAAATCCTCCTTCGACGATCTGGTCCAGTACAATGACGGCTTCCGCTCGAACCTGATCGGCACCCCCAGGCAGGTCGCTCAACGCATCGTCGACCTGAAGCGCGCCGGCGCCGATCTCATCCTGCTCGGCTTCCTGCACTTCCAGGAAGAGGTCGAGTATTTCGGCAAGCATGTCATCCCGCTGGTCCGCGAACTGGAAAACGCCGAGGCGGCGGCGTCGCTGGCGGCGGAGTAGCCATCCCGCAGCCTGGCCCGCCACGGTCCGGCCAGTACACGCATGAAGGTTGCCGGCGCGCTCGATCCGTCGAGCGGCAATGAGGTTTTGCGCGCCTAATCAAGGACGATTGGAATGCCGTTGCCCAGTTATACGCTCGGAGTGATGGACGCTTCGGTCTATGCGCCGGAAGTCTTTGCGCGCGGCCTGCCGTCAAGCCCGCGTCTGCAGCAGCAGTCCGAAGACGACGGCGAGCCGATCGGCTCCGTTGCTGGTGTCGCCGCTCCGCTGCTTTCGCTCCAGGGCATCGGCCTGTCGTTCGGCGGCGTCGTGGCACTGGCCGATATCGACCTGTCGGTTCACCCAGGCGAAATTCGCGCCATCATCGGCCCGAACGGCGCCGGCAAAAGCTCGCTGATCAACGTCATCAGCGGCGTCTATCGGCCGGATCGCGGCCACGTCCGGCTCGACGGCACCTTCTATGCCCAGGTGCCGACGCAGCAGTTGGCTCACCTCGGTGTCGCCAGAACCTTCCAGAACCTTGCACTGTTCAAGGGTCTCAGCGTCCTCGACAATGTCGCTTCCGGCCTCGCCTACAAGGTTCGCTCCAACTTTGCCGGCCAGGTGCTTGGCATCGGCCGCTCGCGCGGCGAGCAGCGCGAAACACGCAGCCGCGCGGAACAGATCCTCGAATTTCTCGACCTCACCGCCATTCGCGACCGTCTTGTCGGCACCTTGCCTTACGGACTGCAGAAGCGTGTCGAACTGGCCCGCGCACTGGTCGCCCAGCCGCGCCTGCTTTTGCTCGACGAGCCGATGGCCGGCATGACCGCGAGCGAAAAGAGCGAGATGGCGGCTTTCGTCCGTGCCGCGCGCGATCGTTTCGCCACCACCGTGGTGTTGATCGAGCACGATGTCGGCGTCGTCATGGGCCTGTCCGACCGCATTGCCGTTCTCGACTACGGCCGCAAGATCGCCGACGCCACGCCAGACGAGGTCAGGAACGACCAGCGCGTCATCGATGCCTACCTCGGCGTCGCCTCGGACAATGAGGACGGGGCAGGCATATGATCGCCGATTTCGACTACCAGTTCTTCATCGAAGTGCTCGTCGGCGGCCTGCTCTCCGGCGTCATGTACTCGCTGGTCGCGATCGGCTTCGTGCTGATCTACAAGACCTCGGGCGTGCTCAATTTCGCGCAAGGCGCGATGCTGTTGTTCGCGGCACTCACCTTCGTCAGCCTTATCGAGCGCGGCATCCCGTTCGCGCTGGCGCTGGTGATCACTTTCGCCATCATGGTCGCCATGGGTGTCGCCATCGAGCGCACGGTGCTGCGGCCGCTGACCAACAAGCCGCCGATCACACTGTTCATGGCGACGCTCGGCCTGTCCTACATCATCGAGGGCGCCGCCCAGCTGATCTGGGGCACGCAGGTCCACGGCCTCGATCTCGGCATCGAGGACGTGCCGCTGGAAATCGGCGGCGTGCTGATCAGCCAGTTCGACATTTTTGCCGCAGTGGTTGCCGCCGGCATGGTCCTCTTGCTGTCGCTGTTTTTCCGCTACACCCGCATCGGCCTCTCCTTTCGCGCCGTCGCCGACGATCAGTTCGCGGCCCTCGCGGTCGGTCTCAGGCTGCCGCTGATCTGGGCCACCGTCTGGGCTGCTGCCGGTCTTGTCGCACTGGTGGCGGGACTGCTCTGGGGTGCGCGCCTCGGTGTGCAGTTCTCGCTGTCGCTGGTGGTGCTCAAGGCGCTGCCGGTGCTGGTGCTCGGCGGCTTCGATTCCATCCTCGGTGCCATCGTCGGCGGGTTGCTGATCGGCGCCAGCGAGAAGCTCGCCGAGGTTTATATCGGCGACTATTTCGGCGGCGGCATAGAGAGCTGGTTCGCCTATGTCGTCGCGCTGGTCTTCCTGCTGATCCGTCCTTCCGGCCTGTTCGGCCAGAAGCTCGTCGAGAGGATCTGAGCCATGACCGCCATAACAAGCGATTTCTCGTCCGCGCCGGTGCTGCCGAAATGGGTCGTGCCCGTGTTGCTGCTCGCCTTCGCCTATGGCGTCGTGCCGCTGATCGGCTCGAGCTATCTGTTCGAGGCCATCCTGCTGCCGTTCCTGGCGCTCAGCCTCGCCGGCGTGGGCTTGAACATCCTGACCGGCTATGCCGGCCAGGTTTCGCTGGGTAGTGCTGCCTTCATGGCGGCGGGCGCCTTCGCCGCCTATAATTTCAACCTGCGCGTCGAAGGCCTGCCGCTGATCGGCAGCATTTTCCTGGCCGGCATCGTCGCCGCCGCGATCGGCATCGTCTTCGGCCTGCCTAGCCTGCGGCTCAAAGGCTTCTACCTCGCGGTTTCGACGCTCGCCGCGCAGTTCTTCGTGCAATGGGCGCTGACCAAGTTCAGCTGGTTCTCCAACAACTCGGCTTCCGGCGTCATCGACGCGCCGAGATTGTCGATTTCAGGCTTCGCGCTCGACGGCGCCATCGGCCGCTATCTCTTCGCGCTAACCATCGTCACCGTGCTGACCTTCCTCGCCCATCGGCTGGTCTCGTCGCAGACCGGGCGCAACTTCATCGCCATCCGCGACAATGAAACCGCCGCCCGCATCATCGGCATCCCGGTGCTGAAGACCAAGCTGCTTGCCTTCGCCATCTCGTCCTTCATCATCGGCGTCGCCGGCGTCATCTGGGCCTTCGCGTATCTGCGGACCGTCGAGCCGGATGGCTTCGACCTCGACCGGTCGTTCCAGATACTGTTCATCATCATCATCGGTGGCCTGGCTTCGATCCGCGGCGCATTTTTCGGCGCCGCCCTCATCGTGGTCTTCCCGCTCGCTCTTTCGCGCCTCGGCGGCTTCCTGCTTGGCGATCTCTTCGATTCGGGCGTGCTCGACATGAGCCAGCGCATCGTGCTGGGCGCGCTCATCATCCTGTTTCTGATCCTTGAACCCGACGGGCTGGTGGCGCTGTGGGACAGGGTCCGAAGACGGCTCCTGTCCGCCTGGCAGTCGACTTGAGCTGACGCATCCGAAAATGAACCAGAGGCCGAACCCAAGACGGCCCATACCGGGAGTACCTCAGCCATGAATTTCCTGAACACAATCAAGGCGGCGGCGCTGTCCGCGGCGATGATCGTGTCGGTGGCCTTGCCCGCCGCGCACGCCGACGAACAGTATTTCCCGCTGCAGAGCTATCGTGTCGGGCCTTATGCGGCCGGCGGCACCGGCTTCTTCGGCGGCTTCATCGATTATCTCAACCTCATCAACATCCGCGACGGCGGCGTCAACGGCGTCAAGCTGACCTGGGACGAATGCGAGACCCAGTACGAGGTCGAGCGCGGCGTCGAATGCTACGAGCGGCAGAAGAGCCATGCCGGTGCCGCCGCCTGGAACCCGCTCTCGGTCGGCATCGCCTACGCCATGATCGACCGCATCACCGCCGACAAGGTGCCGCTGATCACCGTCAACCACGGCCGCACCGATTCCACAGATGGACGCGTTTTCCCCTACGTCTTCCCGCTGCTGCTCAATCCCTACAGCGAGACATCAGGCATCGTGAATTACATCGCCTCCAAGGAAGGCGGCATCGACAGACTGAAGGGCAAGAAGATCGTCGTGCTCTATCACGGCTCGCCTTACGGCAAGGAAACCATCCCGATCTATGAATTGCTGGCGCAGAAATACGGCTTCACCGTGCAGCAGATCGAGGTGCCGCATCCCGGTAACGAGCAGCAGTCGCAGTGGCTGACGATCCGCCGCGCCAAGCCGGACTTCGTCGTCCTGCGCGGGTGGGGCGTGATGAACCCGGTGGCGTTGAAAACGGCGGTCAAGGTCGGCTTTCCCGTCGATCACATCGTCGGCAATGTCTGGTCGAACTCGGAAGAGGATGTCATCCCGGCCGGCGACGCCGCCAAGGGTTACACCGCCATCACCACCCAGGCTTCCGGCAACTCCTACCCGGTGGTTCAGGAGATCGTGAAGACGGTCTACGGCGCCGGCAAGGGTAACCTCGAAGACAAGGCGCGTATCGGCTCGGTCTACCACAATCTCGGCATCGTCAACGGCATCCTCAATGTCGAGGCGATCCGCGTCGCGCAGGAGAAGTTCGGCCACCGCACGCTGACCGGCGACGAGGTCCGCTGGGGCTTCGAGCACCTCAAGCTTGATCCGGCCAAAGTCGAGGCGCTTGGCGCCAAGGACCTGTTCCACTCGATCAATGTCAGCTGGGACAATCACGAAGGCGAGGGCTACGTGACCTTCCAGCAGTGGGACGGCAAGAAGTGGAACGTCGTCTCCGACTGGATCGCGCCGGACTGGGCGCTGCTGCGGCCAATCATAGAGAAGTCCGCCGAGGCCTACGCCGCCGAGAAGGGCATCAAGCTGCGCACCGCGGATGATGCCAACGCAGTGACCACCAACTGATCAGGGCAGAGCCGGGCGCAGCGGATAGGGTTCCGCAGCGCCCGGCCTGTTCGGTTCATCGAACCACAAAATGAGAGCCCCATGCCGGACGATGACGTCATTCTTGCCGTGGATACGGTTCATGCCACCTACAATCACGCCATCACGGCGCTGCATGGCGTCAGCTTCGAGCTCAGGCGCGGCCAGATACTGGCATTGCTCGGTGCCAATGGCGCCGGCAAGACCACGACGCTGAAGGCCGTCTCCAATTTGCTGCCGGCCGAACGCGGCCAGGTCAATGCAGGCACCATCCGCTATGAAGGCTCGGATGTCTCGCGCCGCAAGCCGGGCGATCTCGTGCGCGCCGGCCTGGTCCAGGTGCTGGAAGGCCGGCATTGCTTCAAGAGCCTCACCGTCGAGGAGAATCTGGTTGCCGGCGGCATTGGCCGCAGCGGCCGCCGCGCCGAGATCAACGAAGATCTCGAGCGGATCTACGGCTATTTCCCGAGGCTCAGGGAAAAGCGCCGGACATTGTCCGGCCTGACTTCTGGCGGCGAACAGCAGATGACCGCCATCGGCCGGGCGCTGATGTCGCGGCCGCGCCTGCTGGTCCTCGACGAACCGTCGATGGGTCTCGCCCCGCTCATCGTCCAGGACATCTTCCAGACGCTCAGAAAGCTGAACCGCGAGACCGGCCTGTCGATCCTGGTCGCCGAGCAGAATTCGGCGGTGGCGCTCCGTTATGCCGACCACGCCACTGTGCTCGAAAACGGCGTCTCCGTTCTCACTGGTGCGGCCGCCGAGCTTCGCCAGCGCGAGGACATCAGGGCCTTCTACCTCGGTCAATCGACCGCCGGGCAACAGCCTTCGCCCGCCGTCAAACCAGCCCATCTCCATGCCGTTGCCTGAAATGAAATCCCAAGGAGCAGTGAAATGACCGTTTCGACCGTCAAGACCGACCAGGCTTCCGCCGCCGTGCCGGCAGTCGCAAGACCGACCGCGCCGGCGCACATCATCAAGGACGCCGCCGAGGCGATTGCTATCGCCCACGCGCTCGCCGCCGAATTCGTCAAGGACTCCTCAAGGCGCGACCGCGAGCGGATCTGGCCGGTTGCCGAACTCGATGCCTTTTCGCAAAGCGGCCTGTGGTCGATCAACGTGCCCAAGGCATTCGGCGGGCCGGAATTGTCCTATGCGACGCTGGCGAAGGTGATCGAGATCATCTCGGCGGCCGATTCCTCGATCGGCCAGATTGCCCAGAACCATCTCGGCGTGGTCGCCGCCATCCGCACCGTGTCCGACGCGGACCAGCAGAAGCTGCTGTTTGCCGAAGCGTTGAAAGGCACGCGGTTCGGCAACGCCTTTTCCGAGTTCGGCTCCAAACGCGCCGCCGATTTCGAAACCCGCTTCACCGATGCCGGCGACCATGTCGTCGTCAATGGCCGCAAATTCTATTCGTCCGGCGCGCTGCTCGCTCATCTCGTGCCGATCGTCGCGCTCGATGACCAAGGCCGTGCCTGGTATGCGATCGCCGACCGCGGCGCGCCCGGCCTGACCGTCATCGACGATTGGTCGAGCTTCGGCCAGCGCACGACGCTGTCCGGCACCGTCATCATCGACAACGTCAAGGTGCCGAAGACGCATCTGGTGCCAGGCTACAAGGGTTTTGACAGGCCAACCGCCGACGGCGCCATCTTCCAGATCATCCAGGTGGCGGTCGACACCGGCATCGCCCAGGCAGCGATCGACGAGACGGTCAATTTCGTCAGGACCAAGAGCCGAGCCTGGATCGACAGTGGCGTCGACAATGCCTGGGACGATCCCTACACCATCCAGGCCATCGGCGACCTGACGCTGCGCCTGCACGCGGCGCAGGCGCTGCTGGAAAAGGCCGGCCTGGCAATCGACCGGGCGGTGATCGAGCCGACCGCCGACGCGGTGGCGCACGCCCAGATCGTCACCGCCGAGGCCAAAATCCTGTCGACCGAGATCGCCATTGCCGCCACCAACAAGCTGTTCGAACTTGCGGGAACCCGCTCGACTCTGGCCGAACACAATCTCGACCGGCATTGGCGCAACGCGCGCACGCACACGCTGCACGATCCGGTGCGCTGGAAATATTCCATCCTCGGCAAATATTTCCTCAACGGCGAAAACCCGCCGCTGCACGCCTGGAGCTGATTTCTCACCGGCGGGCGAGAGGCTCGCCACAGCAAAATTTTTCGGCCACTATACCCCAAGAGGTTCACTGCCATGTCAAATCCAACAGTCGTCGGCTTTTCCGGCAACATCACCCGGCCGTCAAAGACGCGCGCCTTCGTCGATCTGGTCACCAAGGACATCGCCGCCAGCCACAGCCTGTCGGCGACCACTTATGATATCGAGGATCTCGGCCCGTCGCTCGGCACGGCAAGATGGGCCCGCGACCTCGATAGCCAGGCCCGGGCGATCCTGGACGAAGTCCTCGCCGCCGACGTGCTCGTCGTCGGCTCGCCGACCTACAAGGGCAGCTATACCGGCCTGTTCAAGCACTTCTTCGACCTGATCGATCCGGCAGCGCTGCGGGGGAAGCCCATCGTGTTGACGGCGACCGGCGGTGGCGAGCGCCACGCCTTGATTGTCGAACATCAGCTGCGGCCGCTGTTCGGCTTCTTCGAGGCCTTTGCGCTGCCCACCGCCGTCTACGCCACCGACAAGGATTTCACCGACGGCGTGCTACACTCCGAGGCGATCCTTAAGCGTGCCGCGCAGGCGGTCGACGAGGTCGGCTTCGTGCTGGCCAACCGCTCGGCAGGCAGGATCGCCGCCGAATAGACGCCGTCGGCGGATTACGCCGCGATCGAAATTCGCGTAGTGATTGATCTCGCTTACGCAATTTACGACTGCCCGCTAAAAACGTTCCTGTCTGATTCGTCTGGGACAGGAACGTCATGAGCAAAGCCCTCACATCCTTCGCACTGGTCGCCGTGCTGACCGCCTTGCTCATGGCGTTGAGCCTGGCTGTCGCCAGGCACGGCTATCCCTATGGTGCCATCGGCGTCAGGCGTCTTGACGGCATCGCCGACGCCGGCGTGTTCATCCCGATTGCCGCTGTCTATTTCTTCAGCGCAATGCTGATGATGATCCTGCCGATCAGGGCGGCCGGCATCGTCCTGACCCATGCCGCCGATGCCCTCTTCTGGACCGTGATTGCACTGGTTGCGACCATCGTCGGCTGTCTTGTCGCCAGATGGGCGTTCGGGCAGGGCAGCGCCGTGTGGGCATTGCTGAACTGGCGGTTCCTGTTTGCGGCGGCGATCGTCGGTTGTCACTTCGTCATGAACGAGCTGCGTCGCAACGTGCTGTTGCGCAGCCTGTTCTTCGTCGTCTTTGCCGCCGCGACGCTGGCCTGCCTGTTCTGGTCGTTCACGCTCTGATCGCACTGCCGCCGGCTAAGCGGCTGATCCGGCGGCGATGTTGCCGACGGCAATTTCCATCCATGTCCAGAGATAGGCGGCAAGACCGCGATCGACATGGATGCGCAGCTTGCCGTCATGGCGATAGACGACGGCGCTGATGCCGGCGAAGGAAAGCGCTGCACTGGCACTTGGCTGGCTGGGATCGAGCGTCGTTCCACGCGCGATGAAAGCGTCGAGTGCCGTGCCCTCGGCCTCGAATATTTGCAACCCGGCGCTGATCGCCGTCGCCGCGAAGCCGTCTGCATGCCAGCCCGTGGCGATGACGAAGGGGCTGTTCGACACGACGAGCAACCGGTCGCGCGCCAGCCGCGCCGCATAGCGGTCGCCTTGTGCGGGGCCAAAAGCGCCTACGCCAGTTCCGTCGACACCGGAAGCCCGTGCCCACGCGTCGAGGTTGCCGCTGACCAGCAACTGGTTGAGGCCGAGGGCTGCTCGTATCGCAAGGCCCGGCGTGGCGATGACCGCGCCCTGCCAGTCCGGTGCAACGGACCATTTTTCCGCGAGATCACGCATGCAGCCGGTCTCCTGCCGGGTCGAAGGTGCAAGGTGCGGTAATCGTCGCCTTGCTGATCTTGCCGAGATGCTGGATGTCGATCGCCTCGCCGTGCCGGGCCGCGCCACGCTCGATCAGGCCAAGCGCAACCGGGCGGCCGAGCGTCGGGCTCTGGTAGCTCGAGGTGACAAAGCCCTGGCTGCGCAATCCGCCGTCGATCCGTTTGATGCCATGCGCGCCGGTCGGCAGCGGCGCTTCGCCTTGCGGCACCGCCAGCCCGACAAGCTGCAAGCGGTTGTCACGCGAGGCCTCTTCGGTGAACAGCGAGCGGCGGCCGACGAACTCGCTCTGGCGTTTGACGCGAGGGCCTTCAACGCCGAGATCATGCGGCAGCGTGGTGCCGTCAGTGTCCTTGCCGATGACGATAAAGCCTTTCTCGGCGCGCAGAATCATCAGCGCTTCGAGGCCGATGACAACGGCATCGAAGGCCTGGCCGGCCTGGCGCAGTTGCGCCCATAACGGCTCGGCGCGATCGGCCCGGATGGAGATTTCGTAGCTCCTGTCGCCAGTGAAGCTGACGCGGGCAATGCGGACATCGTCGCCGGCATAGGTGCCATGAGCGATCGCCATATGCGGCAGGTCGGCATCGTCGAGCGAGAGGCCGAGGCCAAGCGTTTCGAGCAGTTTTCGGGAGTTTGGCCCCGAGACGGTCAGCGTCGCCATGTCTGATGTGGCGTTGTGGATGTAGACGGCGTCGCGCCCAAAACGGTCCTGACGCCATTCCTCCAGCCGGGCGTGAACGGCAGCGACATGCGAGGACGAGCACGAGACGACGAAGCGATGCTCGTCCAGCCGCACCAGAACGCCGTCGTCGAAGACCACGCCGTTCTCCGACAGCATGAAGCCGTAGCGGCAGCGGCCGGGCTTCAGCGTCGACATGGTGTTGTAGTACAGGAAATCCACGAATGCGGCCGCCTGCGGCCCGATCACCTCGATCTTGCCGAGCGTCGAACCATCGAACAGCGCCACGGATTGACGGGCGCGCCGCGCCTCGTCCGCGATCGAACGCTCCGCATCTGCCGCGCCGCCATAGTGAGCCGGGCGCAGCCAGCCGCCATATTCCTGAAAGACGGCGCCATTGGCGCGGTGGACATTTTCGAGCGGCAGCCGGCGCACCGGTGCCATCAATTCGCCGACGCGCGCGCCGGCAAAGCTTGCCAGCGGCACCGGGGTGAATGGCGGACGATAGGTGGTGGTGCCGACCTCCGGCACCGTACGCCCGGTGATGCCTGCCATCAGCGCCAGGCCCGGCAGGTTGGAGGTCTTGCCCTGGTCGGTCGCCATGCCGAGCGTGGTGTAGCGCTTCAGATGTTCGACCGAGACGA
Organism: Mesorhizobium sp. M1342; assembly: GCF_040317955.1. NCBI lineage: Bacteria > Pseudomonadati > Pseudomonadota > Alphaproteobacteria > Hyphomicrobiales > Phyllobacteriaceae > Mesorhizobium > Mesorhizobium sp. M1342. The sequence goes on from NZ_JAMYLI010000020.1 coordinate 55,905, forward strand.
AGTTTTCGCGCGCTGCCAACTCGACGTCCTTCACCGTCACGTCGTTTTGATAGTCGATCCAGATGCGTCCCTTCGAGCCCGGCATCGGCCATGCCGCGACTATGCCGTCCGTTGCCTCCGGCCCGGTGCTCCGCGGTAGGGGAGCCTTCGTCTGGCCGAGCGATGCAACGGCGGTGCTAGCGCCAGCAAACACCTCCGACAAGGAAACCGCGCCGGCAGCCGCACCTGCCACCGCGATGCTATCGACCGGATCGCCCGGCAGAAAGGCCGCGCGCGCCTCGCTCCAGGCGAGCTTGCCCTTGGCTTGGCCGAAGAGATGGAGGGTCGGCGTCCAGCCGCCCGAGATCAGGACGCAATCGGCATCGAACCTCGTGCCGTCGTCGAGCGTCACGCCGTCGACGCGCAGCCTGCCGCTGGCGGATATAAGAGAACGCCCTTTGGCCAGCCGGACATTGGCCGGCGCGGCAGGCGTGCCGTCGCGCCGGATGTCGACAAGCCTGACTTCGGCGCCGGCCTCGGCAAGCGCCCCCGCCACCTCATAGGCGCTGTCATTGTTGGTGGCGACAACGATGCGGCGGCCGACCAGCACAGCGTGGCGCCTGAGATAGGCGAGCGCCGCATTCGCCGATAGGATGCCCGGCAGGTCGTTGTTGGCGAAGGGCAGCGGCCGCTCGATGGCGCCGGCCGCCAGCACGATCTGGCGCGGCCTGACGCGCCACAGCGTATCCGGCCGGCCGTCGAAATGACGCTGGTTCAGCCCGACCAGATTGTGGTCGTAAATGCCCAAGGCGGTGGTCGAAGGCAGGATGAGGTGACCGCCAGCGGCAAGCTCGGCAATCGTCTCCTTGACCCATACGGCCGCCGGCTTGCCGTCGATCTCCGCGGCACGATGGCTGAGCGATCCGCCGGGGCTATGCTGGTCGTCCACCAGTGTGACGGTCAGGCCAGCACCAGACGCCAGCCTTGCCGCCGCCAGCCCGGCCGGTCCCGCGCCTACAACCAGCACATCGCAATGATGGTTGATCTGGTCCGCCGTGCCCGGCGAGATCCAGTCGGCGTCGACTGTGCCCAATCCCGCCATGGCGCGGATGCGCGGCTCGAACCTGTGCCAGTCCGGCCACATGAAAGTCTTGTAGTAGAACGCCGCCGGTATGAAGCGCGCGAAACGGTCGAGAAAGGCGTTGCGGTCGGCCAGCGCGCTGGGCGTGGCGTTGACGCTTTTCGCCACCAGCCCGTCGCGCGCCGGCTCGGTCGTGGCGCGCGTGTTGGGCTTCGCTGGCACGCTGCCGCCGAGATCGACCAGCGCGTTCGGCTCCTCGACGCCGGCACCCCAGATGCCGCGCGGCCGGTGATATTTGAAGCTGCGGCCGACGACCGCGACGTCGCCGGCCAGCAGCGCCGAGGCGATGGTGTCGCCGGCAAAGCCATGCACGGTGGCGCCGTCGAAGCTGAAGCGGATCGGGCGCGAGCGGTCGATGGCGCTGCCGCCGGTAGCAAGACGCGAGGCGGTCACGCGGCATGCTCCCCGTCGAGAGCGGCCGAAGACAGCACCTTGTGGGTGATGGTGTCCCGCTCCATGACGAAGAACTCGCCGCAAATCATGTGAACCCAGATCTCGCGCGCCGTGCCTTTCGGATTGCCGCGCAGATAGAGGTACTCAGCCCAGCGATCGATCGGCACGTCGGCACCGTCAGGCCTGATGTTGCCGGCATCGCCGCCATAGTGGAATTCGGTCTCGTCACGCGGGCCGCAAAATGGGCAAGGGAACAACTGCATGATTGCCTCTAATGCGCGATGCCGGAGCCGGCCGCTTCGTCGATCAGCCGCCCGCTGGCGAAGCGATCGAGGTCGAAGGGGCGGCTGATGTCGTTGTGCTTGCCGGTCGCCAGCAACTGCGCCAGCAGCGTGCCGCCGGCGGGGATAGCCTTGAAGCCGCCCGTGCCCCAGCCGCAATTGAGGAACAGGCCGGGCAGCGGTGATTCGCCTATGATCGGCGAGGAGTCCGGCACGACATCGACGATCCCGGCCCATTGCCGCATCAGCTTGAGCTGGCCGAAGATCGGGAACATTTCCAAAAGACCGGCAATCACCTCCTCCAGCGTCGGCAGATTGCCGCGCTGCGCATAGGAAGGGATGCGGTCAAGGCCGCCGCCGATGACGATCTCGCCCTTGTCCGACTGGCTGACATAGACGCCGCAGCCGGGCGACAGCACCACCGTGTCGAGGATCGGCTTGACCGGCTCGGACACGCAGGCTTGCAGCGCATAGGAATTGATCGGCAGCCGGAAGCCGGCCTTTGCCGCCAGCACCGAAGAATGCCCGGCTACCGCCATGCCGATGCGGTCGGCACGGATCGCGCCACGCGACGTCTGGACGCCGCGACAGCGGCCGCCTTCGATGATGAAATCAGTGATCTCGCAGTTCTGGATGATATCGACGCCGAGCCGGCTCGCCGCCCGCGCGTAGCCCCAGGCGACGGCGTCATGGCGCGCCGTGCCGGCCCTGCCTTGCCAGATGCCGCCGAACACCGGGAAGCGCGCGTCCGGCGAAAAATTGTAGATCGGCGCCACCCGGCGCACATCCTCGGGAGAAAACAATTCGGCATCGATGCCGTTGATCTGCATAGCGTTGACGGTACGCGCGCCGATCTCCATCTCCGCGGTCGAGTGGCACAGATTGACCATGCCGCGCTGCGACAGCATGACATTGTAGTTCAGGTCCTTGCCCAGCCCTTCGTAAAGGCGGTGCGCCAGCCCGTAGAGCTCAACGCTTTCCGGGTAATAGTAGTTGGAGCGCACCACGGTGGTGTTGCGGCCGGTGTTGCCGCCGCCGATCCAGCCCTTTTCCAGCACAGCGACCCTGGTGATGTTGTGGTTCTTTGCCAGGTAATAGGCCGTCGCCAGCCCATGGCCGCCGCCGCCGATGACGATCGCGTCGTAGGCTGGCTTCGGCTCGGGCGAGCGCCAGGCCGGCTTCCAGCCAGTCTGGCCGGCCAGGCCCTCCTTGAACAGCGATAATGCGGAATAGCGTCTGGTCATGGCGTGCCGGACAGATCTGAATTTCTGAAGGGAACGTGAATCATTGCATGGTCTTTTGCACGGATGCCGCCGGTTCGATCGGTCATGCCCGCATCGCCTTGCCCAGTGGATCGTATGGCGACGAAGCGATGACGCGCGCACCTCTTTCGACGCCGACGATGTGGGTTGTCAACTGCGTATCGATCTCGGCCGCCTCGCGCTCGACCAGCGCCATGGCGAGGCTCTTGCCGACCGTATGGCCATAGCCGCCGGAGGTGACGAAGCCGGTGAGCCCGCCTTTGTTCCAGATGGGTTCGTAGCCGCTGGCATCGGCATCCGCCGCGTCGATTTCGAGCGTCACCAGCGTGCGCCGGGATTTAACCTGCCGCTCCTTCAGCGCCGCCTCACGGCCGATGAAATCGCCCTTGTCGAAAGCGATCCAGCGGCCCATTCCGGTCTCATCAGGCGTATAGTCCTGCGTGAACTCGCGTGACCAGATGCCAAAGCTCTTTTCGAGCCGCAGCGAATTGACCGCGCCGAAGCCATATTCGGTCACATCAAGATCCTTGCCTGCCGACAGCAGCGCACGGCGCAGGCCCGCGTGCTCATTGGCCTCGCAATGGATCTCGTAGCCGAGCTCGCCGATGACCGACAGCCGACCGACCTTGGCCCGCACCAGGCCGACATCCAATGTCTTGCAGGCGAGGAAGCCGAAAGCCTCGTGCGAGACATCCTGGTGTGTCAGCCGCTCGAGCAGCATTCGCGCATTGGGTCCGGCGAGCGAGAAACCGACTACCGCATCGGAAATGTCGCGGACGGTGACGCCGTCGCCCAGATGCTGTTCGAACCAGCGCATATGCCATTGGCGCAGATAGTAGGATCCCATGATCCACCAGGAGCCATCGCCCCAGTTGAAGACGGTGAGATCGCCCTTGAGTTTGCCGTTTTTGCCCAGCATCGGCGCGAGCTTGGCGCGTCCCGGCTTGGGCAGCGCACAGGCAAGCAGCCGGTCGAGCCAAGCCTCGGCCCGCGAACCGGTGATCTCGTAGCGCGAGAAAGCTGATATATCGAGCAGGCCGACACCTTCGCGCACTTTGCGGCATTCCTGTGCGACAATGTCGAAGGCGTTGGAGCGCTTCAGCGTCGGTGTCTCGACGAAGCCTTGCGGCGCGAAATAGAGCGGCACTTCCATGCCCCATGAATTGCCCCAGCGCGCGCCGGCGGCATCCATCGCGTCATGCGCGCCGGCTGTCTTCAAGGGCCGTCCCGCCGGCAGCTGCTCGTTGGGATAGCTCATGACGAAGCGGCGCGAATAGAACTGCCCGGTGGTCTGCCTGATGTATTCGCGGTTGGAGGCGAAGTCGCCATAGCGGGCGATGTCCATGCCGTAGACGTCGGCTTCCGGCTCGCCATGGATCATCCATTCGGCCAGCGACTTGCCGACGCCGCCGCCTTGCAGGAAACCGGCCATGACGCCGCACGCCACCCAGTAATTGGGCACGCCGCGCACCGGGCCGACCAGCGGATTGCCGTCCGGTGAGAAGGTGAAGGCGCCGTTTACCCAGCGCTTGATGCCGGCTGTCTCCAGGCAGGGATAACGGCTGAAGCCGAGCGCCAGCTCGTCGGCGATGCGGTCGGTATCTTCCTGGATCAGTTCGATGCCGTAGTCCCAGGGCGCCCCGTCCATGTTCCAGTGTTTGTGGTTGACCTCATAGATCCCAAGCAGAAGGCCTTTCTGCTCCTGGCGCATGTAGGTGAAGCCTTCGAGATCGACGATCAGCGGCAATTCCATGTCCAGCGCCTGGATTTCGGGCAATGCCTCGGTGACGAGATAATGGTGTTCCATCGGCGATACCGGCAGGTCGATGCCGGCCATCCTGCCGACCTGCTTGGCCCACAGTCCGCCGGCATTGACGACGTGCTCGGCAATCACCGTGCCCTTCTCGGTGACCACGTCCCAACCGCCATCGGCGCGGCGGTTGAGTTCCAGCACCCGGTTGTGCTCGATGATGTCGGCGCCGCGCAGCCTGGCTGCCTTGGCATAGGCGTGCACGACGCCTGAGGGATCGATATGGCCCTCGCGCGCGGCAAAGAGGCCTCCCAGCATGCCGTCGGTGTTGAGGATCGGGCAGCGCTGCTTGATCTCATCGACACCGACCAGGTGGACATCGTCGATGCCCATGGTCTGGAAGATGCGGTAGGAGGCCTTGAGCCATTCCCAGCGCTCGGGCGCCGAGGCGACCGAGATGCCGCCGGTCATGTGCATGCCGATGCTCTGGCCCGATTCCTTCTCGACCTCGGAGAGCAGGTCGATCGTATAGGCCTGCAGGGCGGCGATGTTGGGATCGGCGTTCAGCGCATGGAATCCGCCGGCCGCATGCCAGCTCGATCCCGCTGTCAGTACCTCGCGTTCGATAAGCGCGACGTCGCTCCAGCCGAACTTCGCCAGGTGATAGAGCACCGAGGCTCCAACCACGCCGCCGCCGATGACGATCGCCCTGTATTGGGATTTCATCCTGTCGCACTCCACCCAGTCAGTGTGGCGTACCCTATCGGTATTGTACATATGTGTCTAGAGCTTGGCGGAGGACGGAATGAACGGTCCATGATGTCGCTTTGCGCCGATGCGGCAGAGGGGCGCCTCCGCTGCTGTCGGCAGCAAACGTGCTTGCTATTTGGGCCGATGCGCGCCCGCGAAGTCGCCAGCCGCGGGGGCCGAACGGGCCGTACTATCGGTTGCGCGAAAGCGTTTTCTCGACATAGCGCGAGAAGTCTTCGACATCCTCCGCCGGAGGCTCCTGGCCGGTGAAGCTGCGCAGATAACCGGCGACGTGAGGCAGGCGGCTGCTCATCGGCTCGTTGAGCTCAAGCGAGTAATAGCCGATCTGCATGAAGTACAGCACGCGGGCTCGCACGAACGCGTCTTCTTCCTCATAGCCGTGGCGCATGAACATGTCGCGGATGGCGTTGACGCGCTCCTCGTCGGCCTCGTCGAGCGCGCGCCTGATGGCGGGCGAGCGGCGGGCCCAGGCCCTGATCGCGAAATCCAGCTGCGGATCGAACAGTTTTTCGTCCACCCAGCATTCGAAAATGCTCATCACCCCGCGGATGACGGTCGCGGAAGGCCGCCTGGCCCGTTCGACGATGAACCTGGTGTTGGTCTGCCGCCAGTAATCCAGCAATTGATCGAGCAGATCCTGTCGGCTCTTGAAATACCAGTAGAAGCTGGAACGCGACACATCGAGCTTCTGTCCAAGCGTCAGCACGCGGACGCGTTCGACACCGTCAGAGATCAACGTTTCAAGCGCAAGCTTCAGCCAGTCTTCGCGAGTGGCCTTGATATTGCCGGTGGCGCCGGCGCGCTGAATCGTCGTTTCGAGAGCTGCCATCGACACGACGCATGACACGCTGCCTCAGGCAAATCAAGGCTATGGACATTTGTGTACAGACCAAATCGGCCCCAAGCCGAACGCATCGTGGCTGTTGGCTGCATCGAGGCTCGATGGGGCATTGTCGTCGCCCGCCATCCGCGCGGCGCAAGCGGGGATTTTTGTCGCGGCTGCTGGTTCACTGTTTGCTTTCCCGCGAGGCAATTGTCTGGCAAATACCAGTTCAGACAGATGCCCGCGCGGCCAACAAGCAGGAACATACGATATGACGCTGTTTCGAAAGAACCTCATCGATGGCGAGTGGGTCGGCGACGCCGGTTCGCGCAACATCAACCCCTCGGATACCGGTGACATCGTCGGCGATTATGCCTCGGCGGGTGTCGAACAGGCCAAGCAGGCGATCGCCGCGGCCAAGGCAGCGTTCCCGGCTTGGTCCCGCTCCGGTCCGCTGGCGCGTCACGCGGTGCTGAAAAAGGCCTCCGACGAGATTTTGGCGCGCAAGGACGAGATTGGCCGCAACCTCGCGCGTGAGGAAGGCAAGACGCTGGCCGAAGGCATCGGCGAGACCATTCGCGCCGCCCAGATTTTCGATTTCTTTGCCGGCGAAACGTTGCGTTTGACCGGAGAGGTCGTGCCGAGCGTGCGGCCGGGCGTCGGCGTCGAGATGACGCGCGAGGCGGTCGGCGTGGTCGGCATCATCACGCCGTGGAATTTTCCGATCGCCATTCCGGCCTGGAAGATCGCTCCGGCGCTGACACACGGCAACACCGTCGTCTTCAAGCCGGCGGAGCTGGTTCCCGAGAGCGCCTGGACCATTGTCGACATCCTGCATCGCGCCGGCCTGCCAAAGGGCGTGCTCAATCTCGTCATGGGCAAGGGTTCGGTGGTCGGTCAGGCGATGCTCGACAGTCCCGACGTCAACGCCATCAGCTTCACCGGCTCGGTCGGTACCGGCAAGCGCGTTGCCGCGGCAAGCATCGAACACATGCGCAAGTTCCAGCTTGAAATGGGCGGCAAGAACCCACTGGTCGTGCTCGACGATGCCGATCTTGCGATCGCCGTCGATTGCGCGCTCAATGGCGCCTTCTTCTCGACCGGCCAGCGCTGCACCGCGTCGTCCAGGCTGATCGTGACTGAGGCCATCCATGACCGTTTCGTCGATGCCCTCAAGGATCGCATGAGCAAACTGGTCATCGGCGATGCGCTCGACGCGCAGACCCAGATCGGTCCTGTCGTCGACGCGACGCAGCTGAAGCAGGACGAGGACTATATCGCCATCGGCGTCAGGGAAGGTGCCACGCTCGCCTTCGGCGGCGAGCGGCTCGACCGCAAGACGCCAGGCTTCTATCTGCAGCCGGCATTGCTGACCGAGGCCACCAATGCCATGCGCAGTTCGCGCGAGGAGATTTTCGGACCTGTCGCCAGCGTCATTCGCGTCAAGGACTATGACGAGGCGCTTTCCGTCGCCAACGACACGCCCTTCGGCTTGACCTCCGGCATCTGCACCTCGAGCCTCAAGCATGCCACGCACTTCAAGCGCAATTCGGAGGCCGGAATGGTGATGGTCAACCTGCCGACGGCGGGTGTCGATTTCCATGTTCCCTTCGGCGGCCGCAAGGGTTCGAGCTATGGGCCGCGCGAGCAGGGCCACTATGCGGCGGAGTTCTACACCACGGTGAAGACGGCCTATACGTTCGCAGGCTGATCGGCCGTCGACCGATCAGCCTGACTGATCGGTCACTGCCGATCATGCCGGCAACACCGCCATGCACATCTGGATTGGACGGCGCGAAAGGATGACAGTGCAAGATCTGATCTGGCTTAACCCGCCGCCGCACCATTCTATCGACGGCGACAGCGTTCGTGTGCGCACCGGTAAGGAGACCGATTTCTGGCGCGAGACCTTCTACGGTTTCTGGCGCGACAACGGCCACTTCCTGCACCGGCCGGTCGAAGGCGATTTCAGCGCCGAAGTCACGGTCAAAGGCGACTACGAAGTCCTCTATGATCAGGCCGGGCTGATGGTCCGGCTCAGCGAAACGCACTGGATCAAGGCCGGTATCGAGTACACCGACGGCCTTGCCTATTTCTCCGTTGTCGTCACCAACGACACGTCAGACTGGTCGCTGGTCGCCATTCATGCCGATCCGAACGGCGTCAGGATCCGGTTCACCCGTCACGCCGAGGCGATCCGCGTCCAGTACCTCGATGCTTCCGACGGCCACTGGAAGCCTGTGCGGCTTGCCTATTTCCCGACCTCGAAGACGGTCGATATCGGCATGATGTGCTGTTCGCCGCAACGCGAGGGCTTTGAGGTAACGTTCTCCGATTTCTCCCTCGGTCCGCCGATATCGCGGGAATTGCACGATTGAGATGTGCGGTCTTGCGCTGAACCGCAAGCACTTCGACCTTTGCCGCGATCAAGTCTGTAGACCGCCGCGTGCCTCTGTCCGTGCCGGGAGTTGGTCGCGGCACTGCAGCCGGCGAGATCGTCAGCCAGTTGCGACGCCGCCAGACGGCTCGAAATTTTTAGCCCGGGTTCGGCTCAAGGCGAATATGCCAGGCAGTACGTTGCAACGCTATTGGCATCCGCGCTAGGAGTTGCCGACGGGCAGGTTTCGAAGGGCTGTCAAAAGAGTCGTCTATTCCAGGGCGCTAAGGTTTCTTGACGTTCCGCCCGTGCTGTGGTCGCAGGGCATCGGGCATTTCTGCGATTTCGCCGGGCCGCGCTGGTATCGCAACGCGCCAACTGCATCGACGCAGAGCGAGGCATTTTTCCGCCAACATTACAGCGGCGCGCATGGCATCGTCTGGCTGCGCCTGAGCACCTTGTCCAGGGATGCGCAAACCTGCGACCTCGACACGTTCGTCAGGATCGTGCTGCCGACGATCACGGCACCGTTCACGCTGCTGACGACCGACGGAGATGCTTCGGTGCCGTCGGATCTGGCGAAGGACACCGTCGACCAACTTCTCGCCAACCCTTTCCTGGTCTCTTGGTACAGCCAGAATTGTGACGGCACTCACCCCAGAGTGAAGCCTTTCCCGATCGGGCTCGATCTTCACACGCCTCGGTCCCTTGCCACGCCGGCAGGGCTTGTGAAGCAACTGGAAATCATACGCGCCCGGCAGGATCATGTGGACCGCCGCCCGCCCAGGCTGTTCTCTGATTTCAGCATCAGCAATGGCTCGAGGCAGCGCCGGGAACTGCTTGATGCCCTGGGCGGATGTCCGCATGTCGATTTCCTGACGAAACGGGTCTCCCAGCGCTCGATCTGGCAACTATACTCGCAATACCCGCTCGTGCTGTCCACCGAAGGCAATGGCCTGGACTGCCATAGGACATGGGAGCTGTTTTATCTCGGCTGCATCGTCGTCACCAGGACCTCGCCGCTCGACCCGCTCTACCAGGGCCTGCCTGTCATTATCGTCGACGACTGGCATGAGGTGAGGGACCCCGATGCGCCGAGACGCTGGATAGAGCAGGTCGCGCATCTGACCGACCGGGGCCATGTTTGGGGACGCTTGCATCCGCAAACCTATCTCGGCCCCATTCGGCAAGAGCTTCAGCACGCATCCTGATAGGGCAGACCACGAAATTCCGGCTGGACGTGGTGCGAAGCGGGGCTCCTGCAAGCGATGTGGAACGATGTGGCTCCTCCATATCTGGTGGAGGGACGGATCATGTGCCAGCCTCGTCCAGCCCCAGCCCGCCGCGGACAGCATTGCGGATGGCTTCTGGGCCGAACCTTGCCCAAACCGCTTGATGCGCGCGGATGCGCTGCCGTGCCCTGCGGTCGGCATCCAGGCAGAGTCCGACAGCCATTCCGGCAAGCCCTTCATCGGTATCCGACAGCAGCAGCTCCTCCCCGTCGACCAGATCCAGGCCCTCGGCCGCCAGAGGCGTGGCGATCACCGGCACGCCCCACGCCATCGCCTCCAAAATCTTGATGCGGGTGCCGCCGCCTGCCGCAAGCGGGATGATGGTGAGATGCGCTCTCGAAAGAAGCGGCGCCATGTCTTCGGGGTCTTCGACAAGCTCCACGCCCCGCAATCCTGCCAGCGCTTGCACGGCCGTTGTCGGGTTGCGCCCAGCGAGAATCAATGTCGCGGTCGGCAAGGCCAGTCGGATGCGCGTAAGTATGGAGCCGGCTAATCTCTGGACGGCGTCGACGTTTGGCGGATAGCCGAGATGGCCGACGAACAGGATCACCGGAAAGCTTTCGCCGGATCCGGGCTCGGCGGGCAGCGTTTCGGGGCTGTGCCCGGCGTGCGGAATTCCGTTTGGAACGACATCGATCGGCAACTTATGCCGGGAAAGCGCCATCAACCGCTCTCGATCCTGGCTCGAGCAGACCCAGACCCGGTCGACAAGGGCAATCGCTTTTCTCTCGAGACGCCTGATGCCCGCGCTGATCGTCGCCACCGCAGGCCGCTTCACATCGACGTGCCGCAACTGCCCCGCCAAGTCGGACTCGACGTTGTGCATGTCGAGGATGAGATGTTTCGTCAATGCCCGCAAAGGCCGCAGCAGCTTGAACAGGCCGATGCCCTCGATCAGCACCGTATCGGGGCGGAAGTCCCGAACCAGTGCCTCCAGCCGCGTCAAGGCGACGCGCGAGATGCGACGCTCCGCCCTTATGCGCCACCACCCGATCGAAGCGGAGCGGGCCTCTCCCTTGATCGACAAGGCTTCGGTGCGGATCGACGGATCGGTTGTTTCCGTCGCCTGCGGCAGCACAGACACCAGGCAGACCGGGCCGAATTGCGCAGCAGACTCAGCATTGCGGTAGTTCCGCAAATCCGCGCCGGAGATCGGCGGAAAGGCCGGATCGTGGGACACAACCAGCACACGTCGCCCGGCTTTCGCCGCGGAGGCAGCGTCGAGCGGTTGTGCGTCCGCGGGTTTCAAAGCGGACGCTCTGGGCTTTGCGCCGGAGGCTTCATTCCAGACGACATGCGCGACGGCCCCAAAACCACAACAATCGGCTTCGACTTGTTCAGCCGAACGCCGCTTTCGTCAAGCGCCGCATCGTCGCTGAATGTCAGATGCACCAGCTGCGCGCCCTGCCGAATGTCACCATCGCCTGGACCACGCCAACCAGCGGCCCGCCAGATGCTTCCATGATGAGGTGAGCCTTGTCCGCCGATAGGCGTCACCGGCCATCTTGATGCCTTGCGCCTGCGTCGGGAATGGATGGATGACGTCGGCCAGCGCCCGCAATCTCATGCCCGATTTGATCGCCAGCGACACCGCATTGATCATCTCGCCGGCATGGCTGGCGACGACCGTGGCGCCCAGGATGCGGTCGGACCCCTCCCTGACGTGGATTTTGACAAAACCCTCCTCCTCGCCGTCCATCACCGCACGGGCGACATCGTGCATCAGCACCGTATAGGTCTTGACCGGAATGCCGCTCTGGCGCGCCTCCGCCGGATAGAGGCCGACATGGGCGATCTCCGGATCGGTATAGGTGCACCACGGAATGACCAGTTCGCTCAGTTTCCTGCGTCCGAGAAACAGGGCATTGCGCACGACCATGCGGGCTGTCGCCTCGGCGGTATGGGTGAATTTGTAGGCGAGGCAGACGTCGCCCGCCGCATAGATGCGTGGATTGGCGGTTCGGAGATAATCGTCCACCTTGATGCCGTCGGCATCATATGCCACCCCGGCGTTCTCCAGGTCGAGACCGTCGACATTGGGCGATCGGCCGATGCCGGTGATGATCTCGTCGACGGAAATCGTTGTCGTGATGTCGTCGCACACCAGGTCGGCGAGCTTCTTGCCGCCTTCCGTTCGTACCGCCACCACCTCGGTGTTGAGGCGAACCTCGACACCTTCGCGCGCCAGCGCGTCCGAAAGAATTTGGGCGGCATCGCGTTCCTCACCGGGCAGGAACATCGGTTCGCGCTGCGCCTGGATGACCTTCGCGCCCAGCAGGCAGAAGGCCTGCGCCGCTTCGCAACCGAGTGGTCCGCCGCCGATGACCAGAAGCCGCTTCGGGCACTCCGTGAGATCGAACATGGTCTCGTTGCTGAGATAGCCGGCGTCGGCAAGCCCCGAGATCGTCGGCAGCCTCGGGCGCGCGCCTGTCGCGATCAGCGCCTTTCTGAAACGCAAGGTTTGTCCGGCGACCGTGACAGCGTCCCTTCCGGAAAACCGCGCTTCACCGAAATAAAGGTCGATGCCTTCGGCAATCAGGCTATCGGCGGCATCGGCGCGGCTGATCCGCTGCCGGATCTGCCGCATCCGCGTCATGGCGCGCTGAAAGTTGACGTGAAGACGGTCCGGCATGTCGCCGCCGAAATTCTCGGCGTCGCGCATGTCGGCATAAAGCCTTGCGGTGCGGATGATCGACTTCGACGGGATGCAGCCGACATTGACGCAAGTTCCGCCGATCAGGTTGCGCTCGATGAGCGCGACCTTTGCGCCGAGGCCGGCCGCTTCGTAGGCGGCGGTCAGTCCAGCCGGTCCGGCACCGATGACGACGAGGTTGTAGGGACCGTCCGGCTGCGGGTTCTTCCGGTGCGGCGGATGGGCGCCCTTGATCAGCTCAATGTCGTTGTGATCGACAGGAAAGGCGGCAGCCCTGGTCCGGTCACGCGACATCGCCGCCACCCGACGCCGGGCTTGCCGGCTGAGACAGCCAGCCGCCATTGAATCCGGCCTTGCGCAAGCCGTTGCGGATGTGTTGATTTGACCGCATCAGTCTCCAGATCAACCCTGACCGATGGTTCTCGATCATCATCACCACGATGCCTTGATCCAGCCCATAGTGGCCTTCCGACACCCAGCCGTGCCTCCCGAATTTACGTCGGTTCGCCAATGTCGGATTGAAACCGCTCGGCAGTCGGAAATTGTCGATCACCTCGGGGTAGCGATCACCGAGATGGCGCAACGCCGCCAGGCAGATCTCCGGGGCGAAAGGCAGTGATGCCGGATAGGACCAAGGCGCGATCGTCCCGTCATCGGGCCCGAACGGCGCGCCGCGCGCGGCATAGCCGGAAAACCGCCGGCGCTGTCGCTCCACGCTGGTGCGAAAACCGCCTGGCCCGTCGCCCGCCGAAAGACCCCAAAGGTTCTCGTCGTAGCCGCCATAGCCGTAAGGGTTGTGGCGTGCATAGTCGCGATGCAGATAGGTCGAGCGGCGGCTGTTTTCGAAATAGTCCGAGTTCTTCTCGCGCATGAAGGCGTCGCGGATGCCGGCGAAATCGATCCAGGCATGCGAGAACTGGTGCATGAACAGCGGACCGCCATACAGCACGTCGTAGCCGTAAATGTTCTCCCACTGATAGGTCGCCGTCCAGCCCTCGTAGCTGTTGTCCGAGGTCGGGCTGTCGGGCGAGGCCATCGACAGGACGTAGAGGATCGTGGCTTCGTTGTAGCCCTCCCAGCCATAGTGGAGAAAGCCGCTCCTCGGCTTCCAGCCTTGTCGCAAGGTCGGGCTTGAGCCTTGTGCCCACCGCCAGTCGACGCGCCGGTAGAGCGCCTCGGCCAGTTGGCGGATTTCGGCTTCCTCGTCATCATCACCGGAGAAATAGGCGCCCGCCACCAGCATGCCCGATATCAGCAATGCCGTATCCACCATCGACAGTTCGCAGCGCCAGACGCGCAGGCCGGTCCGCATGTCGAGGAAATGGTAGTAGAAACCCTTGTGGCCGGTGACCTCCTCGCCATTGCCTTGCGAGCCGGCCGAGAAGAAACGCAACGCGGCCAGCGTCAGCTTCGCGGCGGCATCGCGCGCCATCCAGCCGCGCTCGACGCCGACCGGATAGCTGGACAGCGCGAAGCCGACGACAGCGATGCTGGCCGGCGAATTCGGCCGCGAGGTGTCGGCGACCAATCCGTTTTCGGGGTTCACGTTCTCGAGGAAATAGTCGAAGGCGGCGCGCTGATAGCGGTCCAGAAGCTCGTCGTCGGACAGCGCGCAAGGCTCGGCCCTAAGCAAAAGAAGCAAGCTCCCGTCGGATGGCTGCAGCGTCCGTCAACCGCCAACCAGTTGCCCCGCGCCGGCAGGTCATCACGCATGCTGAACTGTCATGCCGCGTCATAGCTTTCCCGCATAGCTTTGTTGCGTCAACGTCGATTCGACGTCTGGGACTATACGCCCCTACGCTCCAGTTCGTTGCGTCGTCACGCGGAATTGAGATGCGTCCTGCCTCAGTAGGTGGCGCGGCCGCCGGAAACGTCGAATACGGCGGCGGTCGTGAACGAACACTCTTCCGAGGCGATCCAGCAGATCAGCGCCGCCACCTCGTCGACCTCGCCGAAGCGCGCCATCGGTATCTTGGACAGCATGAAGTCGATGTGCTCCTGGCTCATCTGCCTGAAGATCGCGGTGCGCACGGCCGCCGGTGTGACGCAATTGACCGTCACCTTGGTCTTGGCCAACTCCTTGCCGAGCGACTTGGTCAGGCCGATCACCGCGGCCTTCGAGGTGCTGTAGGCCGAAGCGTTGGGATTGCCTTCCTTGCCGGCGATCGAAGCGATGTTGACGATGCGGCCATAGTTGCGCTCGAGCATGTGCGGGACAAGCGCCTTGTTGCAATAGAAGACGCCATTGATGTTGATGTCGATGACCTTCTGCCAATCTTCGACCGAGTAATTCCAGGTCGTCATGTTGGGTCCGGTGATCGCCGCACTGGTGACCAGGATGTCGACACCGCCAAGCGCTTCGATCGCCGACTGTTTGGCGCGTTCCACGCCGGCCGCATTGGCGACGTCAATGGCAACACCGTGGAGGCCGGGAAGGGTAGTCCTGGCCTGTTCGATCTGAGCAGGATCGCGATCCCAGACTGAAACCCGTCCGCCCTCTTCGACAATCCTCTGAGCCACTGCCAGACCGATGCCCGATGCGCCGCCGGTGATCACCGCCGCTCGACCGCTGAACCGTCCTGCAAAATTCATCGGCATCTGATTCTCCCCCCGTCACCTGAACCCGATGGACGCCAACCACGCGCGACCGCCATACCATCGACGGCGACTGTGCGGTCACGATCAGGCAAGTTCAAGCCGGCATGCGAGTCCGATCGTCTGGGCCAATCCCGTTACCCGGGACTCCCCTCGAGCTCTCTGCCCAGCGCCTTCACCATCGCCACCAGCGCCGGTCCGATCTCGGCATGCGCGCGCTCTTCCGTGATGATCTCGCCGATGCCGCCGCAGGTGATGGCAACCAGCGGCGAGCCGTCACTCGGACGGAACGGCACGCCGACT
The DNA here is from genome assembly GCF_040317955.1 of Mesorhizobium sp. M1342. Lineage (NCBI taxonomy): Bacteria > Pseudomonadati > Pseudomonadota > Alphaproteobacteria > Hyphomicrobiales > Phyllobacteriaceae > Mesorhizobium > Mesorhizobium sp. M1342. The sequence continues at coordinate 71,525 of NZ_JAMYLI010000020.1, forward strand.
GCATGGATGTAGCTGTGCCAGGCGCCGAACGACGTCACATAGCCCTTGTCGGCATACTGGGCGATCGCATCGTCGATCGCCGCCGCGATCATCGCCGCCCTGTCCGGCTCGGCCTCCTGCAAAGCCCCCACAAGGCTGGCACGCTCCTCGGATGAAAGTGCCGCCGCATAGGCCAGCCCCATCGATGTCTTCCAGATCGGCAGATAGGAGCCCGGGTTGAGGCGCAGCGTGACAAGGCTCTCCGACCGGCAGTTGGCGAGATAGACCATGTTGAGGCTGTCGCGGGTGCCGAGCGCCACCGCCGCCCCCGTCAAATCGGCCAGCGGCTGCATCAGCGGCCGGGCGACGTGGACAACCGCACTGGAACTCAGTGCCGAATAACCCAGCGCCACGGTGGCTGGTCCCAGGCTGTAGCGGCCAAGGTCCTTGTCGTAGAGGAGATAGCCGAGCGCGCTTAGCGTATAGGTGATGCGCGAAACCGTGGCCTTGGGCAGGCCGGTGCGGGCAATGATGTCCTGATTGCCGAGTGAGGCATCGCCCGGGCGGAAAGCGCGCAGGATGCCGAGCCCGCGCACCAGCGACGACGAAAGCTGCGCGCCTTCGACTTCAAGCTCCGTCTCGTCCCTGGTGGCTCGCTTGCGCACGCTGAGGTCTTTCTGGCGTCGTCGTCCGCCTGTCCGGCCGGTGTCGCCGGCGTTGTATCAAAAATGAAATTAAATTCCATTTATATTGACAGGCGCTTTCCCCCACTGTCAATATGCTTCCCTCGATGGCATCTCCAAGCGCCCTGTGCCATCTTACGAAGCCCCTCCTTGTGAAGGTAGCCACGTGTCTCGCTATATTTTGCGCCGGCTTATCGCCATGCCGTTTCTGGTGCTCGGCATCGTCACCATTGCCTTCCTGATCACCACGGTGACCAAGGGCGATCCGCTGACCGCGATTGTCGCCGAACAGCAGATGAGCAACCCCGAAGTGGTGGCCGCCGCCAAGGCGCGCTGGGGTCTCGATCGTCCTTTGCCGGAACGCTATATGATATATCTTGGGAATCTGCTGAGCGGCGATCTTGGCACCTCGTTCATCACCAAGCGCAATGTCGGCACCGACATTCTCTACCGCTTGCCGGCAACGCTCGAACTGGTTTTCGCTGCGATGATCTTCGGCACCACGCTCGGCATTGTGCTTGGTGTGCTGGCCGCCTATTTCCGCAACAGCCTGATTGACCATGGCGCGCGGCTGTTCGCCTTGTTCGGCTCTTCGCTGCCGGTGTTCTGGTCGGGGCTCGGCCTGTTGTTCATCTTCTCCGTCATGCTGAACTGGCTGCCGGGGCCGGGCAGGGTCGATGCCCGCCTGGCATTACCGCCCGGTATCACCGGTTTCCTGACCATCGACTCGTTGCTGGCCGGCGACTGGACGGTGTTTAAGGATGCGCTCTGGCACCTGCTTCTGCCGGCCTTCGTGCTCGGCTGGACGGTTTCCGGCACCATATCGCGGCTGGTGCGCGCCAACATGCTGGATGTGATGAGCCGCGAGTTCGTGCTCACCGCGCGCGCCAAGGGGGCCAGCGAATTCCGCGTCGTCATTGTCCACGCGCTGCGCAACACCATGGTGCCGACCTTGACCGTCATCGGCTACTCCTTCGCCTATCTGATCACCGGCGCGGTGCTGACCGAGACCATCTTTTCCTGGCCGGGCATGGGTTCCTATGCCGTCGAGGCGGCGCGCGCGCTCGACTTCCCGGCAATCATCGGCGTTACCATCGTCGGCGGCCTCGCCTTCCTGGTCACCAATCTCATCACCGACATACTCTATGTCGTGGCCAATCCGCGCGTGAGATTGAGCTGATGTCGGCGGTCGAAACCAGATCCCGTTCCACCGCTGTTCCCGAATGGCTGACCGCGCCTTTGGTCATCGGCACGATCGTCATCCTGTTCTGGCTGTTCATGACCGTCTTCGCCAATCTGGTCGTGCAGTTCGATCCGCTCGAAATGGTCGCACGCCGGCTGCAGCCGCCGAACTGGGCGCATTGGCTGGGCACCGATGCGCTCGGCCGCGATGTGCTGGCCCGCACTCTGCACGGGGCCGCACATTCGTTGCCGATCGCGGTCCTGGTCGTCGTCTCGGCTGTGGTGATCGGCTCGCTGCTCGGCGCCATTTCCGGCTTCGTCGGCGGCCTCACCGGCGCGGCGATCATGCGGCTGGTCGACGTGACCTTGTCGTTCCCGCCGATGCTGCTCGCCATGGCCGTCGCGGCGTCGCTCGGGCCGGGCCTCGGCAATGCCGCCATCGCCATGGTGCTGGTCTGGTGGCCGGTCTACGCCCGGCTGATGCGGGCGCAGGTGCTGGAGGTGAAGGAGCGCGAGCATGTCGAGGCGGCAATCGCCGCCGGCGCCAGGCCGCGGCGCGTGCTGTTCACGCACATATTGCCGCTTTGCTGGACTCCGGTGCTGATCAGCGCGACCATGGATTTGGGCCAGGTCGTGCTGCTTGCCGCGTCGCTCAGCTTCATCGGTCTCGGCGCCACGCCGCCGACGCCTGAATGGGGCTCGATGATCTCCGATGGCGCCGTCCATTTCTATCAATGGTGGATCGCCTTCGGTCCCGGCGTCGCCATCCTCACCATCGTGCTCGGCTTCAACTTCATCGGCGACGGCTTGCGCGACATTCTCGATCCAAGGTCGGACTAGGCGATGAGCGCACAGATATCTTCAGCGCGCTCCGGCGCCGTCGACAAGGCAGGTGAGCAGGAGCCGCTGCTCTCGATTCGTGGCCTGCGCGTCGGGTTCCGGCGGGCCGGCGACCAGTTTGAAGCGGTGCGAGGCATCGACCTCGACGTCGCCAAGGGCGAGGTGGTCGGCATTGTCGGCGAGTCCGGTTCGGGCAAGTCGGTCGGCATGCTCGCCGCGCTCGGCCTGACCTCGAAGAACGCCGTGGTTACCGGCTCGGTCCGCTTCAACGGCGACGAACTGGTCGGCAAATCGTCACGCGAAATGCGCAAGATCAGGGGCGCGTGCATAGCCATGATTTTTCAGGACCCGCTGTCCTCGTTGAATCCGGTGATGACCGTCGGCGCCCAGATCGCCGAGGCGGTCAGGCTGCATCAGCGCGTCACCCGCAAGCAGGCCATGGCGCGCGCGGTGGAACTGCTCCATCTGGTGGCGATCCCGCAGCCGGAGCGCCGGGTGAACCAGTATCCGCATGAATTCTCCGGCGGCATGCGCCAGCGCGCGGTCATCGCCATGGCCGTCGCCAACGATCCCGATTTGCTAATCGCCGACGAACCGACCACGGCGCTCGATGTCACGGTGCAGGCGCAGATATTGGCCGTGCTGCGTTCGCTGCAGGAGCGGCTCGGCCTTGGCCTGGTGCTGATCACCCATGATCTAGGCGTCGTCGCCGGTCATGCCGACCGCGTCGCGGTCGTCTATTCCGGCCGTGTCGTCGAACAGGCTGGCGTGTCCGAGCTGTTCGCCGACCCGCGCCATCCCTACACGCGCGGGCTCATTGCCTCGATCCCCAACCTCGAGGAAAGCCGCGAGCGGCTGTTCTCGATCGACGGTTCGCCGCCCGCACTTGGCCGCTTGCCGGGCGGCTGCGCCTTCCATCCGCGCTGCATCTATGCCGAGGCACGCTGCCGGACCGAGGATCCGCCTTTGCACGACATAGGCGGCCGCTTCTCGGCCTGCCATTTCGCGACGACCTTGCCGCCCTTCCATAGTGCTGCGCTTGCGGCGGCAGAACTGGACAGTGGAAGCATGGCCCCATGAGCGCAGTGGAGCAAATTCAAGTCGAAACCAAGCCGGCGGCAGCGCTTTCCGTGCGCCATCTTGTCAAGGATTTTCCGGTTCGCGGCGGCCTCGTCTTCGACCGCGCGGTTGCCCATGTGCGTGCGGTGGCCGATGTGTCCTTTGACTTGGCGCCGGGCGAAACGCTGGGCCTCGTCGGCGAATCCGGTTGCGGCAAGTCGACCCTCGGACGCTGCCTGATGCGGCTGATCGAGCCGACCAGTGGCGAAAGCTGGTTCCGTGGCCAGAACCTGCTCGCCCTCAACCACGAAGACATGCGCCTGATGCGGCGCTACATCCAGCTGGTCTTCCAGGATCCGTACGGGTCGCTGCATCCGCGCATGCGCATTGCCGACAACATCGCCGAGCCTTTGCGCATGAGCGACATGTCGGCGGCCGATCGCCGTGGGCGGGTGGCCGAACTGCTCGAACTTGTCCGGCTCAATCCCGATCACGGCAAGCGCTATCCGCACGAACTGTCCGGCGGCCAGCGCCAGCGTGTGGTCATCGCCCGCGCGCTTGCGCTCAACCCGCAAGTGGTGATCCTCGACGAACCGGTTTCGGCGCTCGACGTTTCGGTGCAGGCTGGCGTGCTCAATTTGCTCAGGGATATTCAGCAGTCCTTCGGCACATCCTATCTGTTCATCGCACATGATCTTTCGGTCGTGCGCCACATCTCGCACCAGGTCGCGGTGATGTATCTCGGCAAGATCGTCGAGATCGCACCCGCGGCCGAACTCTACTCCAGGGCGCTGCACCCCTATACCCAGGCGCTGCTGTCGGCGGTGCCGCTCGCCAACCCCGAGAAGGAGCGCAAGCGCGAGCGCATCGTACTGACCGGTGACGTGCCGAGCCCGCTCAACCCACCATCCGGCTGCCGCTTCCGCACGCGCTGCTTCAAGGCGCAGGCGATTTGCGCTGCCGTCGAACCACCGCTCGATCCGGCTGGTGGTTCGCATCGCGTCGCCTGTCATTTTCCGGAGCCGGTCAACACTTTCAGGGCTGTCTGACAGGCCCGCCGAATTCATCCGCGAAGGAATTTTGATCGTGACTGAGGACCATTCCGAAAATGCCGCCACGGCTGGCCGCGCGCGCCTGCCGCTCGAAGGCATCAAGGTTCTCGATCTTTCGCGCGTGCTGGCCGGTCCGTGGGCGACGATGAGCTTGGCCGATCTCGGCGCCGAAGTCTGGAAGATCGAGAATATCGATGGTGGCGACGACACCAGGGCGTGGTCGGTGCCGAGCTACAAGGGTGTCTCAACCTATTATCTCTGCGCCAATCGGGGCAAGCAGAGCATCGCGCTCGACATGAAAAGCCCGCAGGGGCTGGCCATCGTGCGCGAGTTGGCAGCGAAGGCCGACATCGTCGTCGAGAATTTCCGCGCCGGCACCGCCGATCGCCTCGGTGTCGGTTTCAAGGAACTCAGCGCGTCAAACCCGCGGCTGATCTATTGCTCGATTTCCGGCTACGGCCAGACCGGGCCCGATGCCGGACGGCCCGGCTATGATTTCGTCATGCAGGCCGAAAGCGGCCTGATGGCCATCACTGGCGAGAGCAATGGCGAGCCGATGCGTGTCGGCGTCGCCATCACCGACATCGTCTGCGGCATGGTCGCCACGCAGTCGATCCTGGCAGCGCTTTACGAGCGCGCGACGACCGGCAAGGGCCAGTTCCTCGACCTGTCGCTGATCGACTGCGCGCTCAGCCTGCTGATCAATGTCGGCAGCGGTTACCTCAACACCGGTCGAGAGGTTGCCCGATACGGCAATGCCCATCCGACGGTCGTTCCCTATCAGATATTCGAAGCCTCCGACGGCGGCTTCGCGCTGGCCGTCGGCAACGATCGTCAGTTCGCAGCCCTGTGCGAGCAGGTCGTGGACTTGCCACATTTGGCTGGGGATGCGCGCTTCATCAAGGCAGGCGCGCGCGCCACCCACCGCGAGGCGCTGATTCCGCAGCTGGCGGCTGCCTTCAGGACCAAAACGCGAGACCACTGGATGTCGGCTTGCGCCGCCGCCAGCGTGCCGGCCGGCACCGTAAAATCGATACCGGAAGTCTTCGACAGTCCCAATGTGCGCGAGCGCGGCCTCGTTCAGACCTTGCCGCATCCGCATCTCGGTTCCGTCGCCATGGTGCGTCCGGCGCAGGGACTTGCCGCGCAGTTGACCGCCGACTTCACCGCGCCACCGATGCTGGGCCAGGACACAGCTGCCGTGCTGGCCGACGTGCTCGGCTACAGCGCCGAGACCATCGACCAGTTGGTCGGCACTGGGGCTGTCAGCGTCTATGCGCCTGCCGCCGAACCGATCCCCGCCTGATCTTTCACGGAGCGTGACAGCCCTCGTCGCATTTGCGGTCGACTGAGTGGTTCTCTACTTCAAGAGCGCGAAGAGCCGTTCCTTGTTTTGGCGCTATTCCCAAGGGAAAGCGCTTCCCACTTTTCCTGGAATTGCTCGGCCGGTTATTTCTGCTGACCGTAATTCTTGTAGCGCCCGCGAATGGCGGGTATCTCGCTGCCCTCGATGAGCACCGGTGTGCCGGCGCTGCGCGCCAAAAGGTATTGCCGAGCCAAGGTCTCGAGCTTGATGGTGCGGATGAGCGCCATGTCGAGATCGCCGCCGAAAGCGATCATGCCATGATTGGCGAGCAGGCAGGCCGACCTGTCCTTGAGCGCGACGACGGCAACCTTGGCCAGGTCGCTTGACGCGAACAGCGCATAGTCCGAACAGCGCACATCATCGCCACCGAAACCCGCGACCATGTAATGGAACAGCGGCAGTCCCTCGCGCAGGCACGATAGCGCCACGCAATGGTCGGGATGGGCATGGACGACGGCGCCGGCCTCGGGAAAGGCCTTGTAGATCTCGGCGTGCATTTCCCATTCGCTCGATGGCCTGAACGCACCGTCCCAGGCTCCATCGAGCTGCATCGCCACCATCTGCTCCGGCCGCAAGGCGCTCGTGGCTATTCCCGTCGGCGTGATCAGCATGCCGGCTGTCGTGCGCACGCTGATGTTTCCGGTGGTGCCGACATTCATCCCACTAGCGTCCAGCGTCTGCGTCGCGGTGATCAGGCTGGCGCGTGCAGTCTCGGTGTCCATCACGATGCTTTTCCTGTGGTTGGCCACATGACAGGTTTTGCCGGTGGCCATGTGTCGATCGCCGGCGCGACGGTGGTCGCCCGTGTCATGTCTTGCAGGACGTCGGCGAAAATATCCGGGCCGCCGAGCTTTCCCGATTTCAGTATCAGCGCCAGCGGATCGGATGGCAGGTCGGGGAGGTGGGCGATGGCGCGCGACAGTCCCGGGCCCTCATAGGCGCCCATGGCGATCCGGTCGATGCCGAGCGCCTTGACCACCGAACCGGCTGTCTCGCCGCCGGCGACGACGAGCCGGCGGACGCCGAGTTCACGCACCAGAATCTGTGCAATCCCGGCCAGGATCTCTTCCGCCCTTGCTGCCACCACATCGCGGCCGTGCGCCTGCTGCAGCGCTTCGACCGTCGCTTGCGGCGCGGTCGTGGCAATGGCGATCATCGCACCGGGCAAATGCCGCTCGGCAAAGGCACGCGCTTCGGCCATGATATCGGCGCCGGCAAAGGCGCTGGCAAGGTCGATCGTCAGCAGTGGATTGTTGCGCGCAAAACGCTCGAGCTGTTCGATGGTGCGGTCGGCGACGCTGCCGGCCAGCACCGCTGCCGGCCCTTCGACGGCCGGCAGGCTGGCGGCAACGAGATCGCCTGAATTCAGCAGCCCATGCGTGAGCCAGGCCGGCGGCAGATGCGCGGCGACCGAGGAATTGCCGGTCATCAGCGGCAGGTCGAAGGTCGCTTCCGCGATCGCAACCAGGTCGCGCTCGCGGATCGTATCGGTGATCAGCAGTATCTCGCCGCCCGCGCTGTGCTCTCGTATGGCGTTGCGGATGGCCTCCGACCCGGCATCGACGACGAGATAGGGCACCAGCCCGACCTTGCCTTTGCTCTGCGCCTGCAGCACGCGAACCAGATTGGAATCGGTCATCGGCGTCAGCGGATCGAAGCGCTTGGGCGATTCACCCAGCAACTGGGCGCCGCCGAACATGTGTCCCTGATAGACGGTGCGGCCGGTCTCACACAGGGCCGGGGTGAACAGCGTGACGCCGCCGCCAAGCCGCCCGAGCAGCGCCTCGGCGCAAGGACCGATGTTGCCGGCAGGTGTCGAATCGAAAGTGGCGCAATATTTGAAGAAGATCTGCCGGGCACCAGCTTCAAGCAACCGGTCCGCCGCCTCCAGAACCTGGCGCACCGCATCGCTGGCCGCGATGACGCGTGTCTTGAGCAGGATCACATGGGCAAGATTGCCTGGTGGGATCGGCGCACTCAGTCCGACCGTGCATCCCGTTGGAATGCCGCGCGCCACCAGCATCGACGCCAGCTCGGTGCCGCCGGTCAGATCGTCGGCTATGGCGCCAAACAGGAGTGAAGGCGTCGCGGTCATGCGCCCCGTCTCATATCCGTCTGCACCATGGCTGCCCGTCTCACAGTTGCCTGTCTCATGTCGGTGGTCAGGCCATTCGTGGTATCATATACACAGCCCACGCGACGCAGGCGACGCCTGCGCTGTTGCAAGAACGGAGAGCGGATGTGACTGCTTCTATCGCGCCGATCGCGCGCGACAATCTGACGACGCGCGTCTACGAGGAGCTTCGCCGCGCCATGATGGAAGGCCGTTTCTGGCCGGGCCATCGCTTCAAGATCCGCGACCTCGCCGCCAGCCTTCAGGTTTCCGAAACGCCGGTGCGCGAGGCGCTGATGCAGCTGGTGCGCGAAAAAGGCCTGGAGATGGAGGCCGGTCGTTCGATCACCGTCGCCCAGCTGTCGCTGGCCCAATATCTGGAACTGCGCAGCATCCGGCTGCATCTCGAAGGCATGGCGGGCGCGGCGGCAACGACGCGCATCGAGCCGCGCGAGATCGACCGTCTGGCCGAAGTGCATGACAGGCTGATTGCCAACGAGGACAATGGCCATTGGTTCGAAGCCGTCCGCGACAATTGGGAATTCCACCACTCTATCTACCAGGCGGCGCAAATGCCGGAGCTGCTGGCCATCATCGAGGGCATCTGGCTGCGCAACGGGCCGCTGGTGAACTATCAGTACCCGCACGCCAGGCCGACCTATGACGGCCGCCACAGGCACCTCGACATTCTCGACGCGCTGCGGGCGCGCGACGAGAACGGCGTGCGCAAGGGCATTCAGCAGGACATGATCGAAGGCGGCCGCCTGTTGGTCAAGGTGCTCGAGCGGCTGAACGACGGTGCGGTCACGCCCGAGGAACTGCGCCGCGCGGCGCAGAACGGCCGACTGGTGTCGGCCGCCGGCTGAACGAACTTTTTCTCCGAACCGCATCGGCGCCGGTCACGCCACCTGCGCCGCGGCAGCCATGCCCGCATCGGCAGCCTGCAGGGCGAGATCTATGTCTTTTGCGGTGTGCGCGGCGCTCAGGAACATGTTGTGCCGGGGATGGAAATAGGCGCCTTCGCGCAAGGCGGCCGAGCAGAAGGCATTGGCCAGCTTGAACTCGGCATCGCAATCGAAAAGCACCATCGGCATCGACACCGGGCCGGTCTGGCGCAGCGACAGGCCATGCTTCCTGGCAGCCGCATCGAGGCCTGAGCGCAGCCTGTCGCCGGCTTCAGTCATGCGGGCAATCGCGTCGGTGTCGCGCAGCGTGTTGATGGTGGCGATCGCGGCGGCCATGGCGACGGCGCCGTACCAGAACGAACCCGTCACATAGACCTTGGTCGCGGCCTCGCGGAACCGGTCGGTGCCGGTGATCGCGGCAAGCGGGTAGCCATTGGCGATCGCCTTGGAGAAGGCGGACAGGTCCGGCCGTACGCCGAGTGGCTCCCAGCTGCCGGCGAGGTCGATGCGGAACCCGGCCCTGACATCATCGACGATCAGCGCCGCATCGGCGGCGGTGGTGAGTTCGCGCGCCCGTCTGGCGAAGGCGGCGGTCGGCAATTCCTGGTCGCGGGCGATGTCGTGCCGGAAGGCGGTCACTACGACCGCCGCAAGATCATCCCCGGCCTGCTCGACGGCTGCCTCCAGGCTGGCAACGTCATTGTAGTCGAAATGGATCAGATGGGCGCGGTCTTCGGCGGTGACGCCGGCGAGCGAAGGCGTGCACCACGGCACGGCGCCGTGATAAGAGCCACGCGCGACCAGCACCTTGCGTCGGCCGGTGCCGGCGCGCGCGATCGTCACGCAGGCCGTGGTGGCGTCGGTGCCGTTCTTCTGCAGCATCGCCCAGTCGGCATGCGCGACGGTCTTGACCAGCAACTCCGCCAGTTCGACCAGCACTTCGCCGGGGCCGTTCATAGCGTCGCCGAGGCGACGCTGCCGCTCGGCTGCTGCCTCGACCGCCTGATGATGGTGGCCGAGGATGTTGGGACCCCAACTGCACATCAGGTCGATGTATTCGCGCCCATCGACGTCCCAGACCCGGCAGCCGTCGGCACGCTCGAAGAACTGCGGATAGGCGGAGCCGAGATAGCGCGTGGCCATGTGTCCCCACATGCCGCCCGGAATGACCGAGGCCGCACGCTCGCGCAGCAGCTGGTCCTTGGAGTTGATCAGGGAAGGCATAACGAGGTCTCCACGCGTTGATATATCATATATTGGTTTTGGTGCTGGAAGAACAAGATTGCTGATCGTCCAGAATGAAGAAGCGGGAGACGGCTGGCCGCCTCCCGCATCTTTTCGCTCAGTGGCTGAGTTCCGCCAGCGGCAAGTTGCAGCAGGCGCTGTAACGCACGCCCTTGACGTCCGACTTGTAGGCCAGGATCAGGTTCGGGCTGATCAACGGCAGGATGATCCTGTCCTTGATCATCTCCTCGCCGGCCTGATGCCACAGCTTGGCGGCCTCGTCGCCGCTTGCCGCAAGGGCTGCCTTGTAGATATCCGCTTCCTTCGGATTGAGTACCGACGGGTCGCGCTCCGCGCCGGCGCGGCGCGCCCACGGGCTGCCCTTGGTCATGGCGAAATAATCGATGTATTGCGACGTGCCGTAATAGTCCGGCGCGTAGAACACCGCCGTCATCGGGATGCCGTCGCCATTGACGCGTTCGCGCCAGTTGGCGAAGGGGATCGGCTGCAGATCGAGCTTGATGTTGATCTTGGCCAGATCCTGCTGGACCTTCTGCATCAACAGCGAGAGATCGACGCCGTAGACGTTCATGCCGGGAAACGCCGCTTCCATCTCGAAGCCGTCGGCATGGCCGGCCTTGGCCAGAAGTTCCTTTGCCTTGGCGACGTCATAGGGCTGCGCCTCGAAGCCCGAGCCGCCGGGGAAGCCGAGCGGGATCGGCGCGCTGATCAACTGGCCTTCGGAGCCGATGGTGAAATCCAGGATGCTCGGACGGTCGAGGCCGAGCGAGATGGCCTCGCGCACTTCGGGCGTCAGTGGCACCTTGTTGGCCTTGGCGCCGGGCGACAGCGCCACATAGATGAAGTTGTAGGACGGCACGGTCTCGATCTTCACGTCGCTGCCGGTCATCGTCTTGGCCGTATCCGGGTCGATCTGCATGGCGATGTCGGCGGTGCCGCTCTGCAGCATCTGCGCCTGCGCCACCGCATCCTTGGTCTGGCGGATGACGACTTCGCTCAGCGCCGGCGCCGTGCGCCAGTATTTGTCGTTGCGTGCCAGCCGCAGCTCCGAATTGGGCTCATAGGATTTCAGCACGAACGGCGCGCTGCCGGCCGAATGCGCCAGGAACCAGGCCTCGGCATTGTCTGTCGTCGAGGCTTCCGCATCGGCCTTGGCGCCGGCTTCGGAAGCAACCTTGCTGTTGACGACCGCTGCGTAGGGCGCCGCCGCGATGTTGAGGAATTCGGAGCTCGGCGCGACCATCTTGACGACCACCGTATGCGCGTCCGGGGTCTCGATCGAGGCGACATTGTCCATCAGGAACGAGGCGCTGCCCTTGAGGTTCTTCAGCCGCTCCCAGGACCATTTGACGTCCTTGGCTTCAACCGGCGAACCGTCCGAGAATTTGGCGGCCGGGTCGAGTGTGAAGGTGAAGCTGCTCTGGTCGGCATTGCCTTCCCACTTCGAGGCGAGCAGTGGGATCAGCTTGTTGTCCTTGTCGAGCGTCAGCAGGGATTCATAGACGCTGGAATTGTAGATCTGGCAGGTGTCGCAGAAGGCGCGGTGCGGGTCGAGCGAGTTGAGGTCGATGTTGCGTGCGATGACCAGCGGCTTGCTGTCCTGCGCGAAGGTGGCCGGTGCCCAGAAGGCGCTGGTGGCCAGCAGCACGGCTGCCAGCATCGTCGCTCTGGTCTTGCTTCTCGGTAGGATGGTCATGTCAGTTCTCCCATTTTCTTGTCGGATCTTTGTGGCAATGCGTTCGCTCTATCCGCCCACGCCAGTGAGGGATTGAAGCGCGGCCTTGAGCTTTTCAGCGCCGCCCAGTGCGGCGCGGTTGAGCGGGGCCGATACGACGGGAGCAGAAAGGCTTCCCGTCACATGCAGGATCTCGTGATCGAGATAATCGAACACGCGATCCTGAATCTCCTGTGTCAGTCGTCCGCCAAGCGATAGCCCACGCTGCACCTGCTCGATGACGGCCACTCGGTTGGTCTTGCGGATCGAGGCTTCCACCAGCGGCCAGTCGAGCCCGGTCGGGTCGAGGCTGCGCAGGTCGATGATCTCGGCATCGGCGCCGGTCTCCTCGACCACCTGTCTGGCGACAGCAACCATGCTGGCGCTGGTGAGCAGTGTGCAGGCGCTGCCCGGCCTGACTATCTTCGCCTTGCCGAGCCGCACGCAATAGTCGCGGTCGTCCGCAGGCACAGGGCCTTCGCTCGGGAACAGTTCGACATGCTCGATGACGACGACCGGATCGTCGCATTTCAGCGCTGAATTCATCAGGCCGATATAGTCGAAGGGCGTCGTCGGCGCGACGATGCGCCAGCCGGGAAACAGGGCGAACAGGCCGGACGGATCGCCCGAATGCTGCGAGCCGTAGCCGGTGTGCGGCGAGACGCGCACCCTGACCACGATTGGCACCGGAAAGCCGCCGCCGAACATGTGCCGCACCTTGCTGACCGCGTTGAACAACTGATCGGCGGCAACCAGGCAGAAGTCGCCGAACATGATCTCGACGATCGGCCGCAGGCCGCAAAGCGCTGCACCCAGCGCCACCCCGACAAAACCATTCTCGGCGATCGGCATCGCCAGCACACGCTCCGGCCAGCGCTCCAGCGCGCCCTTTGTGGCGCCCGAAACGCCGCCGCGCAGACGGTGCACATCCTCGCCCATGATGATGATGCGCGGATCCTGCTCCATGGCGCGAGCGATGACCTCGGACGCGGCAACCATGAATTTGACCGGCTTGGTCTCGGCCGGCGGCACGTCCTCGATCTCGAGGAAGCGCTCGCTCTTCAGTTCGGAAAGATCGCCGCGGATCTGGTTGTCGACGTCGCTTGGGTCCGGCCACAGATGATCAGGAATGCGCAGCGCGTTGCCGCTCATTTCGGTCAGCGAATCGGCAGCGGTGTTGACCACCTCCATGACGCGCTGGTCGAGTGTGCCGAGGTCCGAATCGTTCAGGATGCCCATCGTCTTCAGGCGAGCCGCCATGGTGGCAAGCGGGTCGCGCGCTTTCCAGGCGTCCTCTTCGGCCCGCGTGCGGTAGCCGAATTCGCTGCCCGGGCGGGCGCCGCTCTGATGCAGGAAGCGGTAGCAGAGCGCCTCGACCAGCACCGGGCCGCCGTCTTCCTCGATCGTCCGGCGCGCCTCGCGCATGGCGTGATGGACCGCCACCACATCCATGCCGTCGCATTCGATGCCGCGAAAGCCGAGCATAGGTCCGCGCGAGGCCAGCCGCGTCTCGCGCGTCTGCTCATTGATGTGCGTCGAGACGGCATAGAGATTGTTTTCGGCGAAAAAGATCACCGGCAGCCGGTAGAGCGCGGCAATGTTCATTGCCTCGTAGGCCGGCCCTGCCATCATCGTACCGTCGCCGAAGAAGGCGACCGAGATGTTGCCGGTTCCGAGCAGCTTGTCGGCCAGCGCGTAGCCTGCCGCATGCGGCAGGTTGCCACCGATGATGGCGCTGGTGCCAGGAATCCCTGAGCTATCGTCGCGCATATGCATCGAGCCGCCACGGCCGCCGCAATAGCCTGACTTGAGGCCCATGATCTCGGCCATCAGGCCGCGCACCGAGCCCTGCATGTCCGGGTTGAAAGCGTCATGCAGCGGGTCGAATCCGCCGGGCGTCTGCGCGTTGACAAGCTTGGCCAGCACCTGGTGATGGGCGCGGTGGGTGCCGTTGATGCGGTCACCCGTGCCGAGCACGGACATGGCGCCGACCGCCGTCGCCTCCTGGCCGATGCTGGCATGCGCCGGACCATGCACCAGCCCCGCATTGGCGAGATCGAGCACTTTTCCCTCGAAACGGCGGATGAGCAGCATCTGGTGGTACCAGCGCACCAGGCCCGAAACCTCGGCGTCGTTCCAGTCCGAATCGTCAACCTCTAGCCGCAACCAGGGCGCCGATGGCTGGATCGATGTCTGCTGGACCATGTCAGCTATTTCCGTTCTGGTAGATGATATATCAAATATTTTCTCAGTCGATTAGGCCGTTCATTTTTCCTGGGGCACGATGCTGGCTAGAAGGTTTGCACACAAATGGAATTAAATTTCATTTTTGTGACGAGGCAGAGACTAAGCCGGGACGGCGCGGTTCCGCAAGAGGAATTTTGAGACTGCTAGCAGGCCCCATGTCGGTTCTTCGCCCGACAGATTTTCTAACGCTATTCGATATTGGTATGATATAATCACACCGACATTATAGGAGAAATCATGGCTGCCACCGAAAAGCGCACCTTCAGCCTGCCAACAGAGCAGGCTGCTTTCATCGACCGTCTCGTTGAATCAGGAACCTATGCGACCAGCAGTGAAGTGATCCGCGCCGGGCTTCGTGCCCTGCAAGAGCGCGACGCGGCCGTAGAGCGTTGGCTGCGCGAGGAAGTCGTGCCGACCTATGACAGATGGAAGGCAGACCCTTCCCGAGTTATCCCAGCCAACCAGGCTTTTGACGACATCCGCGCTCACCACGCCGCCCGCTTTAAGAGGGATGTGTGAAGCGCCGGCATATTGTTCTGTTGCCGGAAGCCCTAACGGACTTAAGATGGATATACGACACCATCGAGATCGCCGCCGGCAACGTCACGGCCATACGCTATATCGAGCGTATCGAAGCCTACTGCCAGGGTCTCGACTACGCCTCGGAGCGCGGAACACGCCGTGACGATCTGCGGCCGGGGCTTCGGGTTGTCGGTTTTGAGCGCCGTGTAACGGTGACCTTTACAGTGGAATCCGACCAAGTGGTGATTTTCCGTGTGTTCTATGGCGGCGCCAATTGGGAGGATGAGCTCTAACCTGCAACGGGAAAAAGCGTAAACCGCCTAGCTGTCCGAACCCCGGCTGTCAGTCGACCAGATGCTGGAAGAACTGCAAAAACAATTCCCGCTCGGTGGTGATGTCGAGCTTCTCGTAGATACGCCGGCGGTGGTTCTTGACCGTGCCGACGGTGATGCCGAGGCGCTCGGCGATGTTCGCCGTCGGGTGGCCGGCGAGGATCAACTGGACCAGCTCCCGCTCGCGCAGCGACAGCTCCGGCCACAGGCTGGCCGGAATGGTCGGCTCCTGCCGGGGCGAGGCGCCGGGGCTGGTCGGTGCCGATGTGCGGGAGAATTCGGTTCCGCGCGCCTTGATGTCGAGCGCATGCAGCGCCTCGAACACCGGCAGCCGCTCGTCCAGCAGCGAGATTTCGCTGTCCTTGAAAGAAGCGGTCGAGCGATCGAGGAAGATGCCGAGGCTCCAGTCACCGCCATCGGCCAGCATGATGCCGACCTCGTCGCAGATGTCCGACTGCGCCAGGAAGCCGGCAATGTACTGGCCGCGCTTGGCTTCGTCGTCGGCGAGCCGCTTCAGCGGCATGATGCCCAGCCGGCGTTCGCGCCGCCACGAGGCATAGAACGGGTCGAAGACGTAGTAGTTGTCGAGATAGCGCCGGATCATTTCATCCGAGAAGCGCCGGTGCTTGACGAATTCCGGCGTCTGCGTCGCCGAATAGCGCGTCACCGTGACGAGGTCGTGCTCGATGTCGGCGCCGATCAGGTCGATCAGGCAGTCGACATGCCTGTCGGTGCCGGTGGCGGCGATCGCTTTGGCGAGCGGCGCCCAGATATTGTCCATGCGCATGCCCTTTTCTCGGCGATGTCAGCCCAGCCGTCATTGTGTCTTTAGGCATATGGCGCGAAGCCGCCTGTCGAATCTAGCCTGGCGTCAACCTAGACCAGATCCCGAGGCGACCGTGACCCAACCCAATCTCACCGCCCCCATCGTCGGCAATCCAATTGTCATCGGCATCGACGCCGGCGGCACCATGACCGACACGATCCTTGTCGATCAGGACGGCCACTTCAAGATCGGCAAGTCGGCGACCACGCCGAAGAACGAAGCCGAGGGCTTCCTCGCGTCTGCTGAGGACGCGGCGGATGCCTGGGGCATCTCGCTGGAATCACTGTTTTCCGGCGTCAATGTCGTGCTCTATTCCGGCACCGGCATGCTCAACACGCTGTTGTCGCGCACCGGCCGCCGGCTCGGCCTGATCACCACCAAGGGCCTCGAGGACATGATCCTGATGGGCCGCGGACTGCAGGCCTGGGCCGACTATTCCTATGCCGACCGGCTGCATGCGGTCACCCATCATCATCCCGATCCGCTGGTGCCGCGCCGCCGCACGCATGGCGTCACCGAGCGCATCGACCAGTTCGGCGACATCGTGCTGCCGCTCTACGAACACGAGGTCTCCATCGCCGCCAAAAAACTGATCGCCGACAAGGTCGAAGCGATCTGCATCATGACCATCTTCTCGCACGTCAATCCCGTGCACGAGAAGCGCATCGCCGAGATTTGCCGCGAAGAGGTGGAGGAGGCCGGCGCTGACATCATCGTCTACACCAGCCACGAGGTTCGTCCGGTCATCCGTGAGCAGTCACGGCTGAACTCGGTGCTGATCGAGGCCTACGCGACTTCGCGTGGCCGCAAGCAACTTAGGGGTATCGAGGACGTCTCGAAGAAATACGGCTTCAAGTATGGCGTGCAGACGCTGCTCTCCTTCGGCGGCCTGACCTCGATCAACCATCCGCGCCTGCATGAAACCATGATCTCCGGCCCGATCGGCGGCATTCTGGGCGCTGCCTATGTCGGCAAGCTGATCGGCAACGACTCACTGATCTGCTCGGATATGGGCGGCACCTCCTTCGACATGGGCGTCATCACGCGCGGCCAGACCCGGATCGAGAACGAGCCGCTGATGGACCGTTTCAAGCTCAACGTGCCGACGTTGCATCTCGACACGATCGGCGCCGGCGCCGGCATGATCCTCAAGGTCGACCCGCTGACCAAGAAAGTTTCGCTCGGGCCTGAAAGTGCGGGCGCCGATCCGGGTCCGATCTGCTTCGCCAGGGGCGGCACCGAGCCGACCATCGCCGACTGCGACGCCATTCTCGGCCGCCTCAACCCACACTATTTCCTGGGCGGGAAGGTCGTGCTGCAGGTCGAAAAGGCCCGCCGCGCCTTCCAGGAGAAATGCTCCGACATCCTTGGCGTCGGGCTGGAGGAAGCCGCCGAAGGCATGATCGACATGCTGGAGTCCGATGCCAACAACGCGCTGCGCCGGGTCATTTCCGGGCAAGGCATCCACCCCTCGGAATTCACACTGCTGTCCTATGGCGGCTCCGGCCCGTTGCATCTGGCCGGCTGCTCCAGGGGCATCGGCTTCAAGGACATCATCACCTTCCAGTTTGCGGCCGCCTTCTCCGCCTTCGGCTGCACCACGGCCGATTTCATGCGGCGTCATTCCGTCTCCACCCAGCACGACATCCCGTCACGTGCCGACGAGGCTACGCTGGCCGCCTTCGGCGCCAAGGTCACCACTGTCTGGGACGACCTGACCAGGGCCGCGGTCGACGAGATGATCGCCGACGGCCATGCCAGGGAGAAGATCAGGACCGTGCCGTTCCTGATGATGCGCTACACCGGCCAGCTCGAGGACGTCGAGGTCATGGCGCCGCTTGCCAAGGTCGATTCGGCCGACGACATGCGCAAGGTGATCGATGAATTCGAAGCCGTCTATGCCAAGGTCAACCACCGCGTGTCGCGCTATGGCGAAGCCGGCTTCACCATCACCGAACTCGGGCTGATCGCCACCGCTGACAAGGTCAAGCCGGTGCTGCTCAAGCGACCCCTCGGCGCTTCCAATCCTGCTTCCGCCCACAAGGGTGTGCGCGAGGCGTATATCGGTGGGCGCTGGCACAAGGCCAATCTCTACGAGATGGACCTTTTGCAGCCCGGCCATGAAGTCATCGGCCCGGCCATCATCGAACATCCCGCCACCACGCTCGTCGTTCATCCGCAGGACCGCGTCCATGTCGATGAATGGACGCTGCTGCACTACACCCACGCTTGAGAGGGCGACCGCCATGTTGGACAAACCTGCCTCGGCCCTGCGCCTTCGCGAAAGATTGCTCGATTCCGAGCGGCTGATGGAGGAGACCGGTTGCTATGACGGCATCACCGAACTCACGCTGCGCAACCAGGATCCGCTGAAATTCGAGACGCTGCACACCAAGCTGCGCGCCTATTGCGTCTCGGCACGCGAAATGGCCCGCCGCATCTCGGCTTCGCCCGGCGTGCGAGAGGTCGGCGAAATGGTGGTCGCCATCTACACGCCCGAGGGCGACGCCATTGCGCTCTCCAACGGCATCATGGTGCATGTCCATACGATGAGCCGCTTCATCAAATGGATGATCAAAAACGGCTACGAGGACAACCCTCGCATCCGCGAAGGCGACATCTTCGCCAACAACGATGCCTTTATAGGCACCGTGCAGGTGCCCGACGTCATGGACGTCGTGCCGATCTTCCATGAAGGCACGCTGGTCGGCTGGGCCGGCGCTGTCTGCCACGAGCTGGAAGCCGGCGGCATCACGCCGGGCGGCGACGTGTGTCTGGCGCAGGAGCGCTTCACCGAGGGTCTGTTCGTCTGCGCCGAGAAGATCGGCGAGAATGACGAGATCCGCCGCGACTACGTGATCCGCTGCGAACGCAATCTGCGCATGCCGATCTACTGGGTGCTGGACGAAAAGGCCAAGGTCGCCTCCTGCATCGACATGCGCGAAAGCGTCAAGCAGCTGATCTCGGAGATCGGCCTAGACTACTGGATGAAGGTCTCGAAGGAGTTCATCGAGGAAGGCCGCCGCGCCCAGCTCGCCCGCACCCGCCAGCTTACCGTGCCCGGCATCTATCGCGGCCACACTTTTTACGGCCATGTCACGGCGGGAAAGCCCGGCTTCCAGCTGCTCGGCGATCCCGACTGGCTCTATAATATCCCGATCGAGATGGAGATCACCACCGACGGCAAGATCACCATGGACTTCGAGGGCACGCAGCCCTGGGGCTACCATTCGATGAACTGCACGCCGGCCGGCATGGATGGCGGCATGTTCGTGACGCTGACCCAGCACATGAATTTCGAAGGGCTGGTCAATGACGGCGCCTGGATGGCAACCGAACTGAAACTGCCGCACGGCACCTGGACCAACCCCGACAACGAAATGGTGGCGACCGCCACCTCATGGGCCTTGCTGCTGCCGGCCTATGGTGTCTTCCAGCGCCTGCTGTCGCGCGGCTTCATCGCCCGCGGCTTCGTCGAGGAAGCCTTCGTCGGCCAGGTCAACAGTCCTATGATCGAAATGGGTGGCGAGAGCCAGTACGGCACGCCGTTCGGCATGGCCCATTTTGAATGCGCCGCCGCCGGCTCCGGCGCGCTCGCCATCAAGGATGGTCTCGACACCGCCTATGTCGGCTGGAACCCGGAATCCGACATGGGCAACATCGAGGTCTGGGAACAGTCGATGCCGATGGTCTATATCGGCCGCTCGATCGTGCCCAACTCCGGCGGTGCCGGCAAATATCGCGGCGGCTGTTCCTTCGTCTCGACCTGGCTGATCAACAAGACGTCGCATCTGCGGCTCCACACCTCCGAACATTCTTCGCGCGTGTTCGACAATGGCGGCATGTGCGGCGGTTATCCGGCGCCGACCTGCCAGAAGCATCGCGCGGTGCGCAACTCAGACATTCACGAACTCGCGGCAAAAGGCGAACCGCTGGCGCATGCGCCCGGCATCGATCCGCATGTCTCCGACTACGAGCGGAACATCGGTGGCGACCATGTCGTGGTCGAGGGCCCCTACATCACCTCGCCGCACAAGTCCGGCGACATCTTCAGCCATTCCTACAATGGCGGCGGCGGTTACGGCGACGTTCTGGAGCGCGATCCGATCAAGACGGCATGGGATGTCGAGAACGGCTTTCTCACCCGGCAAGCGGCGGACCAGGTGTTCGGCATCGTGCTGAAGGACGATGAGGACGGTTATCCCATCGCCGATATCGACGCCACGGTCGAGCGCCGCGCCGCCATGCGCAAGCAGCGTCTGGCGAAAGCAGTACCGGTGGCGGATTGGATCGCCAAGGAGCGCGGCCGCGTCAAAAAGGCCGATTTCGCCCCCGAGGTGAAGAAAATGTACGCCAGCGCGATCAAGCTGTCGCCGCGCTTCACCAGCGAATTCAGCGAGTTCTGGAACGTCGATGCCAGATCGATCTTCATGCCGGGAGCAAAACCATGACCTCGTACAGCAAGGAAGTCCTGGGCGATCTGGCCGCAGGCAAGCTGCCCTGGCCACAGACAAGGCGGATCATGAGTGCCTACAAGGACGATGACCGTTTCTTCAAGATGGTTGCCGTCTATCAGGATCGCGTTGCCTGGACGGACCCGATCCTGCTGCCGGTCTCGGATCATCTGTTCATCTGCCAGAGCGGCGATGAGCGCATTACCCGCTGTGAATGCGGCCACTCCTTCGGCGACTATCGCAAGAACTGGAAGCTGAAGGCTGCGATCAACGTCCGCAACACCGAGGAGGCTTTGCGCGAAATCTATCCGAACAGCGATCTCCCCGATCCCGAGTGGATGGAAATCCGCGAATTCATCTGTCCTGAGTGCGGCACGCTGCACGAGGTGGAGGCGGCGGCACCTGGCTATCCCATCGTCCACGATTTCGAGCCCGACCTCGAAGGCTTCTATCGCGAATGGTTAGGCAAACCGCTCCAGCAAACATGAAACGCTGGCGATGGAGGCTGCGCCGGTGTGATTGCCAAATCCGGTCAGGCCTGATTGCCTGCCCGGAACGAAGTGGAGACCGTGCGCCATGACAAACCTTTCCGGCCGTAGCGCCATCGTTACCGGTGGGTTCTCGGGCATGGGCTTTGCCATTGCCACGGCTTTGGCTGAAGCCGGCGCCAATGTCGCCGTCGGCTCCTACATCGCGCCGGCCAGCTCTGACAGGTCCGATGCCGCCTACTATCCAGGCGCGGACGAGATCGAGCGCGTGCGTACGGCTCTCGCCGCCCACGGCACCAGGGTCCACGCCGCCCATCTCGACGTCCGCGACAGCGACGTCATCAACCGTTTTGTTGCGGAAGCCGAAGCGGCCATCGGGCCGGCCGACATTCTGGTCAACGCTGCCGGCACCACCGCCGAGCAGCCGGTCTGCGGCCATTCCGACGCGCTGTGGGACAAGATCGTCGACACCAACCTGACAGGCGCCTTCCGTGCCACCCGCGCCGTGCTGCCGGGCATGATTGAGCGCGGCTGGGGCCGCATCGTCAACATCGGCTCAACCGCCGCCTCGGTCGGCTGGAAGGACAACCCAGCCTACTGCGCGTCCAAGGCCGGCCTTCTCGGCCTCACACGCTGCGTGGCGCTGGAAGGGGCAGCGCATGGCGTCACCTGTGTCATGATCAGCCCGACCTGGGTCGAGACCGAACTGATGCGCCGCAATGTGGCGCAGGTCGTCGAGCGCGAAGGCAAGGGGCGCACCGCTGAGGAAGCGAGGGCCGAGATCGCCAAAGGCAACCCGCAGCAGCGCATGCTGCAGCCGCAGGAGATTGCGGCTCTGGCGGTATTCCTGTGCTCGGATCTCGCCAAGGGCATCACCATGGAGAACATCCAGATCACCGGCGGAGCGCTTTGGTAGCGTCTCGGACGCGCAACCAGCTGATCTCTCCGCAGATGCCTCGCTGTAAGACAAGGTGACCGGATTTGCCATTGAGCGCCGGGCGCAATAGGTTATATTGCACTGCACAATGGAGACGCCGTTTATTGCACGCCCATATTTGCGAAGATTCCGGCCGGCTCATGGCTTGCCGGCCCTGGGTCGTGTCGGCGAGACTCTGAGATGAAGATTCCAAAGTCCCTGCTGATCGATCCCGAGAAGAATTCGGTCTATGGCGCCTTTGCCGTAGTCGTCTCGATCTGGGCGTTTTCCTATTCGGTCATTTTCGGCCAGGTGCTGATCCTGGCCTACTATGCGGTCTGGCTTCCGCTCATCCTGGTCGACTACCGGCGGTTTTTGCGACATCTGTCCAGCGCCTGGCTGCCGCTGCTGTTTGCGGCCTATGTCTGCTTCTCGGTTTTCTGGTCGCAGGCTCCCGGCGTCACCGCAAGGACGTCGGTCCAGTATTTTTCCCATATTGCCTGCGCCTACATAGCTGCGCGCACCGTCAGCGTGCGCACGTTGACCATAGGGGCGCTGGTCGGGATATTCGTCGTCCTTCTCTATTCTGTGAAGGTCGGGAATTATTCCGAGGATGTCCTCGACGGCACCGTGAACTTCGTCGGCGCCTTCGCCTCCAAGAATCAGATCGGCTTTGTCGGCTCGCTTGGCATCTATTTCTGCGTTGTCTTCCTTGCGTTCTACAGACGCGGCCGGCTGAGCTTCATACTGGCGGTGCCCGTCGTGCTGCTGTCGGCCTATGTACTGGTCGCCTCGCATTCCGCCACCTCGATGGCCTCGATACCCGCGGTTCTGGCGCTGGTGGCGCTTCTTGCGATGAGCAAACTTCTGTCACGCCGCTATCGCCGGGTCATCTTCCTGATCGGCGCCGGCCTGCTGGTCGTGACGGCCTTCGTCGCCTTGAATCTCGGGCTGATGGACTTCGTCCTCGGCCTCTTCGGCAAGGATTCGACGCTCACCGGGCGAACCTATCTTTGGGAACAAGGCTGGAACACGGTGCAGAAATCGCCGATTCTCGGCGTCGGCTATGCCGCCTATTGGGTGCAGGGCTTCGCTGAAGCCGAGCGGCTGTGGAACGAATTCTACATCACCACCCGCACCGGCTTTCACTTCCACAACACCTACATCGAGGCCCTCGTCGAACTCGGCTTCGTCGGAGCGACGCTGGTGTCGCTGATCATGCTGCGCACGCTCTACGGCCACGTCTCGGCGGTGATCTTCAAGGCATGGCAGGCGGACTCGGTGATCCTTTTCGGCGTGATGGTGCTGCTGCTGATCCGCTCCTTCGTCGAGGTCGAGATTCTCAACCCCTACATCATGGGTTCTTTCCTGATGTATTTCAGCTTCTTCAAGCTGGCGCGGCTGCCCGTTACCCGCAGGCGGCGGTCGCCTCGTCCCGAGCCGGCTGACGCGGCCGGGGGCGAGGCTGACTGGCCTCGGCATGCCCGCCGTCCGGCGGTCGCCGATCAGGCGTGAGCTATCGTCTCGGGACCTGAAGTCGCGTCAATACAAATTCCCCTGATCGAAGGCTCAAGCAGGCCGGGCGCGAGGCGGGAAATCCATGCCTCCGCGAAATAGACTGAAACGCTGGATTGTCAGACTCGCGTGCTCCGAGCGACCAGGACGTCCGGCGCGCAGCTGTTACTGTCCAAAAGCCGTGCTCCAGAAGCGCCAGGGCGTCCGGCCGGCACTTCCAGTTACGGCGCCGCGAAAACCAATCTCAGAACGTGCAAATGCGAATATCCGCGGACCATCCGCTCACAGAAGGCGACGAGCGTATGAAGCGGTTCTGCATTTCTGTAAAATGATGAACCGCTCAGCGCTTAGCAAGTCTACTGGCTGGCCAGCGGCGCCAGCTTGACCTTGATCACATCGCCAGGCAGCACCGGGGTTTCTTCCTTGGCGGCTATCTCGGTGGTCTTGCCATCGAGATTGCGCACCAGTGAATAGAGCAGGGTAGGTTGCTGATCGTTTGTTATAGCGGCCGCCATCGCGGGATCGCTGGCCTGGGCTATCAGGCCTTTCTGCATGTTCACCTTCAACGCGGCCTCGTTCAGGTCGGCTTCGGTCTGCTGCCGGTCAGTGGCGAGACTTGAACTCAAGGTGTTCTGGGCATCGATAGCATCCTGCTTCGCCTTGCTGATCGCCTGCTTGGCGGTGAGGATGGCGGTTTCGTAGTCCAGGATCTTGCCCTGCAGGTCGGCCACGGACTGGCGCGAATCCAGCAGACGGGCATTGGCGATCAGGCCCTTTTGCGCCAGCGGACCGATGCTGGCGAGTTGCTGCTGCGCCAGGTCGACCTGCTGCTGCTGATTGACGATCTTCTTCTGCAGCGATTCGATCTCGGACTCCAAGACACCTTTCAGATCGTCGAGCGCCTCGAGTTTCAGCTTCAGCGCCTTTTGGTCGGCCGTCAGGATCGTCATCTCGTCCGCGACGATGGCTGGCAGCCTTGGATCGCCCTCGACTTCCTTAGGCACGTCGAAACTCGCCTTGCCGGCCATGTCCGCATCGATGCGGGCGCGCCTGACGATCAGTCGAATGCGCTGGTCGTCGGAGATGTCGAACATGCCCTTGGCGGTGACAAGGTCCTTGCCGAGCTGGGGGCCGTAATCGGCGTTGCGCCTGATGCCGCCCGCGACGCTGATCGCCTTCAACACCGTCAGGTCTGGGACATAAGGAAATTGGCCTGGGTTCTGGACTTCGCCCGAAATGTAGAATGGCCTGAACTGCGCCATCTCGACCGAGGCTTCCGGTCGGTCTGACAAAGCGAGCTTTTTCTGCAAAGCCTCGCCGATCGCCGCCGCGATTTCGGACGTGGTCTTGCCGGATGCCGGCAACTCGCCGGCGAACGGCACCGACAGCGTACCGGATGGACCGACCGTGTACTCGCCATTCACCGCCGACCAGTCACGAAATGTGCCTTCGACGGTCTGCCATTCGGCGACGCGGATGGTGAGCTTGTCTTGCGAGCCGAGGCGATAGTCGCTGGCGGCGGCGATATGCGGGACGACGAGCGCCATGGCAAGGCATGTGGCCAGCAAACGCGCCCGCCGCAGCCGGCCGGAATCCGGGCCGCTGCGAAAGGCTTCGAACAAATCTGTTTTCAACTCAACGTTCCGATCCGCTATAGCCCCATCGCCCGATGAGCTTGCGTCGAATGGCCGATGCCAATGTCTGGCATTGGCCACCGGCCGGTCAGTAAGAACCGCGCGACATCCAGACGGCCGGGACGGTCTTGATGATGATGCGAACGTCCTCGAACAGCGACCAGTTCTCGACATAGTGGCGATCGAAGGCGACGCGGCTGTCATAGGACACATCGTTGCGGCCGCTGACTTGCCACAGGCCAGTCAGGCCCGGGCGGGATTTCAGGTAATAGACGGCGGACGTGCCATAGATCTCCAGCTCGTCGCGCACGACCGGACGAGGGCCGACAAGGCTCATGTCGCCCTGCAGGATGTTGATGATCTGCGGCAGCTCGTCGAGGCTGAGTTTCCTCAGCACTGCTCCGACACGGGTAACGCGCGGATCGTTCTTCAGCTTGCGGGTGGCGATCCATTCCGCGTTGGCGTCCGGGTTGGTGGCGAGATAGGTTGCCAACGCCCTGTCGCCGTCCGGAACCATGGTGCGGAACTTCAGGCAAGGAAAAATCCGCCCGCCGCGTCCAATTCGCCTGTGACCGTAGAAAATCGAGCCGCCGTCGGAAAACTTGACCAGCAGCGCTATCATGACAAACAGCGGGCTGAGTGCGATCAATCCAATCAGTGAACCGGCGATATCGAAGCTGCGTTTGAGCAAGCCGCCGATCGGTGGCGGAAAATCGATGTCAGCCTGCGAAAAGCTCGCCGTGGCCGACTTGGCAACGTCCCTCATGCCGTAAACTCCATGCGTTGAACGAATGGTTCAGCGCACGATACCAAAAAAATGTTGCAGCGCAACACACAATTTACCACCCCATTGAAATAGTCACGTCATGAATTGACTAAATAATAAGCTTGTTATGCACAAATTTCGGCGTATTTAGCACATTTGTGACAATAAATGGGCAAGGCCGAAAAAATAGAGGCCTTTGTGGGGCCGTTTTTAGGCAGACCTACCTATCTGCCAAGGCAAGCTGCAAACTAGTGCTTTATCCTGCCCTGATGCATGGTGAAAACCGTATAAAATACTACTTAATATTGTCTATCTTACTGAAAATGCCGAGGAGAGGAGATCGGCTTAGCTCCCGTTGCGTGCATTGCAGCATGGCAGAGTCGATCGCAAAAGCTCGATCAAAAATATCCGAAGTTGCCCTTGCCGCCTATTGCTCGCCTTAATAGAATTGCAAATTATACCTGTCACGGTGACGACAGGTGGAAAAGGCCGGAAGCAACCGGTCGAGAGTGGGCGACCTTAACAAGCCCACGTGACAAGGGACGGCGCTCGGGTGGGGCAATCGTGATAATACCCGAGCCGGTTTATGGGCTGTTGGGCATGGCACTTCCAAAATTCATCCTCGGGATGATTTTCGCTCTGGCGATCGTCGTCGGCTGGTCCTGGCTGGGCGGTGCGTCGATAGGCACGATATTGGTGCGCGTCATCATCTGCGCCGTGATCATTCAGGCCGGCTATTTCGTGCTCATCTACACCATGATCGCCAGGAGCGCGCCGACGCCTGCCGACATAGCCCGTGACGCCGAGCGCAAACTGAACGCACCAGAGGTCGCCGAAAGCGAGAAGCTGGGCGGTGCCAGGCGCGGCCTGCATTGATGCAGATTGCTCAAACCTGCCCCCGGTTTGGAGGCATGCTTCGAAACAAGAGACTAGGCGCCGCGTGAATCCGTTTCGGCGCGTCTTGGTCGCCGGCTCACGCGACATCGGCGGGTTCGCTCTCTGACTGTTCCCCCGACAGCATCCTCGACAACCGGCTGCCGGTTTTTTCCTTCAGCCGCTGATATTGGCCGACCTCGACGATACGGCCGTTTTCCATCGCCACCACCCAGTCGGCGAAGGCGATCATCGACGGCCGGTGCGCGATGGTCAGGATCGTCATCGTGCCGCGCAATCCGTCGATCGACCTGGCGATCAGCGACTGGTTCTGCCAGTCGAGCGCGCTGGTCGCCTCGTCCAGGATGAGCAGCGACGGCTTGCGCAGCAGCGCGCGTGCGAGCGCGATGCGCTGGCGTTCGCCGCCCGAGAGCCGCACGCCGCGATCGCCGACCACCGTCTCGAGCCTGAGGTCGAGCCGTTCGACAAACTCGCCGGCGTGGGCCTGATGCAGCGCGGCCCACAGGTCGCCATCGCTGGCCCGTGGCGCGGCAAGGCGCAGGTTCGCCGCGATCGTGTCGTGCAGGAGGAACACGTCCTGCGGCACATAGGCCACCTGGTCGCGCCAGCGACGGCGATTGCTGGCATCGATCTCGACGCCGTCGACAAGTATCATGCCGGTGGTAGGCTCCAGCAGGCCAAGCAGCATATCGGCGATCGTGCTCTTGCCCGATCCGGACGGGCCGATCAGGGCGGTGACCTTGCCGGCCGGCAGGCCGAAGGTGATGCCGCTCACCACCATCTTGGCGCCAGCATCTCCGTAGGCGAAGGAGACACCGCGAATATTCAATCCCGTATTGAGGGAGAGTGTCCCGGCGTCGGCGAACTCGGTATGGCCTGGTTCGCGTTCGGCGTCGAAACGTGCCTGCAGGCTGCGCATTGCCGTAAAGGCGGGCAGGTTGATCAGCACTTGCTGGGCTTGCGTCTGCATGTCCATGAAGCGCGGCGCGATGCGCATGAAGACCAGGAGCAGGACGACGATCTCGGCCAGCGACAGGTTGAAGCGGACCAAAGCCACATAGATGAACAGGCTCAGGCCCACCACGCTCGCAACCTGGAATACCGCGGTGCCGATGGTGCTGTTGCGCACATAGTCGATGTTGTCGGCCTTCATCCTCTCAAGCGTCGACCGAAGCTGCGCGAAATAGCTGTCCTCGACATTCAGGCTCTTGGCCACCTTGATACCGCCGAGAAATTCCGAGACCGTCCGGTACTGATCCTGGCGATTGGCGGTCAGTACACGGCCGAAGGCCGTGGCCCGTGCCCGGAAGGGCCGCAGCGCCACGAACATCAGCATGCCGATGACGACGGCAAACAGCGTCATGACCGGCGAGATGAACACGGAAACCAGGAGATAGCCGGCCAGAAGAACGGCGATCTGCACCAGCATCAGCAGTGAGAACGCCGCGCCCTGGACGCGGTCGATGTCGCCGGTCAGGGCATGATCGAGATCGGAACTGCGCATGCGGGTAAAAACGCCCCAGCGCGCCTTGCCGATGCTTTCGAACAGGTTCATGCGAACGCGGTTGACGAAATCGAACAGCAATTTGGCCATGTAGACCGATTTGAAGCGATTGAACGCCGCCTGCGCTGCAACAAGTCCGACCAGCGCGCAAAGCACGGTCGTCAGCTGCAGCGTGCCGTCAGGCACCAGCCAGCGCACGAAATCATTGTTGGGCAGCCGAACAGCGAAATCCTGGTCGGCGCGTCCGACCAGATGCAGCAGCGGGATGAGCAGCAGGATGGAGATGCCCTCGGTCAGGCTGCCGAGGATGAGGAAGAAGAGCGCCGTCCATGTTCGCCGGCCGCCGATCCGGGCAATGGCGGCGCCGAATGCGGCAATTTCTCGAAACAGCGACAGGCGAAGGATTGGGGGCTTCGACATGGTTGCGCTCACGACCGCCGGCTGCCGGCCGACAGATCCTTTTCGATCAGCTCCACGGCTTCGCCGATCCTGTCCAGGCCCGTCGGGACTTTCAGCCGGTACACGCCGATATGGTTAGCAATCCATGAACATTGCTGAAGATGCGCCGCCGCGAAGTCGTCGGGCAGCGCCGCACGGCCGAAGCGCGTCACATAGGAGAATTTGATGATGGCCGGCAGGGCGGTAATGGCGGGCAAGGGCGTGATGTCAGCCCTTTCGCCGCGCTCGAGGATATAGATCCTGGTCGCCGGCACCTTGTCGCCCGAAAAGTCACCGTTCAGGCGATGCTGCATTTTGTCGATCGCCGGATGCACTTGCGGCCGCACTTCCGCTCCCCCGAGCGAGATCGCCGCAGCGGCGTCGGCCGCCAGCTTGATCTGCGGAAAGCCCGGAACGGTCATTGGCTCACTCGGATTGGCAAGGTCCAGCGCCACCACGTCATCGGTAAGCAGTCGATGCCCGGCCCGGATCATCGCGCTTGCCGTCGTCGACTTGCCGGCTCCCTTGTCACCCATGAAGATGGCGCTCTTGCCGGCGGCGGCGATGGCACTGGCATGCAGGACAAGCAGGCCGCGCCGGTGCAAGAGCAGCGCCATGACCGGACCGAGCAGCGGAAACGCGAGCAGCGCATCGTCGACGCCGGGCGCCGGTTCGATGTCGATACGGCTGAAATCGGTGATCAGGAACGCGCCCACGGCATGCCAAGCCAGATATTGCCGGTCCGGCTCGAAACGAAAATCGGTCGCTGCTTCGGGCGCCGGCTTTGGCAGGTCGATCGCGCCGACAGCGATCACGAGATCCGCCGCCCCCGGCGGCGCCGGCTGCAGTTCGGGCAACATCACCTCCGACGCGATGGTCAGACCATAGGCGCGGTAGAAGCGGCGTTCTCGCATGGCCCGGCCATGTGAAAAGGCATCATCATTGTATAGAGCGAGCTGCTCGTTGCGCGGCATCACGTGGGGCTCCCGCCGTGCTGGAGTTGCCGCAGCCAGAGCGACAGCGAGGCCGAGCGCCAGACATACTGGACATCCAGGGGGGCTGCCTGATCGGGCTGGCGCAGCAGTCGCGCATAGGCAGCACTCACTTGCGGCAGATTGACATAAGGCGCGATGCGGTTCGCATCCGAGACCAGCAGCTGTTCCAGGAGGTCGCGATGGTTGCGCAGCATGCCGTTGACGAGATTGGCGGTGAAGTCGATCTTGTCGCGCCGCCACTGCACCGCCTCCGGCAATACGCCTTGCATGGCGCGACGCAGCACATAGCGACCAAAGCCGTGGCTCAGCTTCTCCTCGCCCGGCAATGCCAGGCAGAACTCGACCAGCGGCTTATCCCAGAATGGGTATCGCGGCTCGACGCCGAAATTGGCGGCGGCCTTGTCGAGAACCTCGAAAGCATGCGGGACATAGCCGTTCGACAGGATCCAGCGATGGCTCAAGGCGTCGCTGGCCTGAACGCCGGGCGGCATATAGCCGGCCCGGTGAAACCGGTCGACAAGCTCGGTGCGCTTGGCAAGGTCCGGATTGATCAGGTCGCGCCAGCTTCGTGCGCGCTGCACGTGCGCGGGCTTGCGGATCCTGTTCAGGGCACGGTTGGCCAGATGCCTCAGCTTGGCGATGCGCCAGGCCGGCCCGTAGAGGGTCAGGAACTGGAGATAAAGGCCAAGCGTGCTGTCGCCATAGGTATTGGAGGCGCTGCGGACCTCGCGCCACAGATCCATCCATCGGCCGCCATTCGCAAGCTCGTGCAGGTGACCATGGCCTTGGGAGACGACCTCGTCGCCGCCATGGCCGTCCAGCAGCACCTTGATGCCCTTGGCGCCGGCAGTCCGGTAGATACCGCGGGTGAGCGTCAGGCCCGGCGCCAGGAACGTTCCTTCCTGTTCTTCCAGCACGCGTTCGAATTCGGCGAATGGGGCATAGTTGCCGACCGGGATCAGCGTCGCGTCGACCTTCTGCTGGTCGAGAACGGCATCGATGAAGGGCCGCTCGTCCATCGGCGAGCCCCTCTCGAAAATCAGCGAGAAGGTCGGCAGCTTCGGCCTGCGCGCAGCGGCATTCTGCAGGCCGGCGACACAGGCGATAGATGAGGAATCGAGGCCGCCGCTCAGCATTGCGCCGACTGCCGAGGTCCCTCGCATGCGGTTGCGCACCGATTGCGAGAACAGATGGGCGAATTCCTCCGATGCATCCGACCGCAAGGGCCGCGCCGACGGCTCGATCTGCCAGTATCGACGCAACATCACCTGTTGCGCGGTGACGGTCAGGCTGTGGCGGGCCGGCAGGCTGAATATATCGCTGTAGGGGGTCGACTGCGGGTCGTCGGGAAGCCCGGCCAGGAAGCCGGAGATCTGGCGCTCGCTGACACGTGCGCGGATACCCTCGACGCCCAGGATCGGCCCGATCTCCGACGCAAAGGCAAAACGCCGGTCCGCCGCGTGGTAGTAGAACGGCTTGACGCCAAAATGATCGCGCGCGCAAAACAGCGATTGCCGCTCGTCATCCCAGATGGCGAACGCGAAATCGCCTTGCAGATGCTCCGGACAGGCTTCGCCCCAGCGCAGATAGGCCCGCATCAGCACGATCGCGTCGGCCACCGACTGGTCGCGGATACCGAGCCTGGCCAGCAACTCGTCACGGTTGTCCAGCCGGCAATCGGCGGTGATGGCGAGCCGGCCGCCAGCCATCGTCAAAGGGCCTGGACCGACCTCATCCGATGTGTTGAGCCAGGCGTGGCCAAGGGCGATGCTGGTGTCCAGCCACCATGAACCGCCGTCGGGACCGCGATGGCGCATGCGCGCCAGCATTTGCTGAATGTCTGCCGCCGCGACCGCTGGTGCGTGTGCTCCGCGCAGCAGGATTCCGGCGACGCCGCTCATCGGCTGCCGTGGTCGACGAGATGGGCGAAGCCATCGATCGATCCGCCAAGCACGATATGGTTGTCGCTGACCAGCCAGGCATGTGCTTTCAACTGCTCGCCCGTACCACGTTCGATGCCGATGCGTATCGTCGATTCATTGCCTTGGCGGGCGAGAATATACTGGCCGGAGAGCGCCTGGGTCAGGCAAGTAGCGTAAGGGACGAAACGGGCCGCGGCGGCAACACCCCAGGCGACACGCCGCAGTTCGCCCATCGAGGCGCACTGCCGCGCGTCGAGCCGCGTCACCAGGCTGCGTACACGATTGTAGGACAGCAGGGTCAGCCCCAGCCGAACTGTCGCCACCACCAGCAGGCAATGGCCAAGGAAGATCATTTCCGAGCCGCTCAGGGAGAAAACCCTGACCAGCCCGTGCCGGCTTCCGCCGCGCTTCGACTGCTTGAGGCCTGTTTCCCTCGCGGGTTCCTGCCGTAAAGCCGTGGCCCGCGAAACCAGGGCCCGCGAAACCAGGGTCCGCGAAACCAGGGTCCGCGAAACCAGCGCCTTGTGCTGGGTCGGCTTAGACAAGTGCCCCATGATGCCGTCTCGCAAGCCCATTATCAGTCAGGCCCTTCAGCAATGCGTCGACATCGGCCTGGCAGCGCACCGGGTCGACATTATAGCGCGCAAGCACGGCGCTGCGGATGTCGCCGATCGACCGGGGCTCCTGGATCAAATCCCAGATGAAGGCGCCGACGCCATTCAGGCTGTAGTAGACATTGGATTTGAGATTGAGCAGCGCCAAGCCATCGCCGAACTCGCAAGCCACGGCATCCTTGGTCGCACTCACGCTATCGTGGTCGGCCAGATCATGGTCGGATTGCTTCCAGTTCATCCCCGCACCTCACTGACAAAACGCTTCGACATCTCCAAGTGGCGCAGGAGAAGTCGGGAGGCTGGCCCCCCGACCCCTCTTACGTCTGCTTTTGAATCCAGAGTCCCAAAATGTCACTCTGGAACGGCTATAAGTCTCAGGAGAACGTCAGGTCGCCGATCGGCGTGTGCGCGGGGAACGATGCGTCGATCGCCGTGTTACCGCCGCCACCCTGGGTGATGGTCTCAATCGAACCATGAACCGTCAGGCTTGGTGTCTCGTATTCATGCTTTTCAACATTCTGTTCCATTTTACTCTCCGATTTAGGACTGGAAACGGCCTGTCGAGTGCCGTCAGCACTTTTATGCTGCAATGCAATAGCTGCACGGCAGCATTTATGAGTCAAGACTGTTTTACCTTTCGTTAATCAATTACGTTGCTGGCGTCAGGACATGAGCGACCATGCCTAAAACTTGTCACTTTTTAGCCGATTCCTTGGGCACGATGGCAGCGCCCGCGCTGATTCTTTAAGCATGTGATTTTGCTTGCATAAGTCGTTTGCTTTGTGCCTATTTTTAGGCGTCGCTAATGGAAAGAATTTTCTGTTTGGAAAATTCGGCCGGGGATCGGCAAAAGACCTGACAAGGATATTTCAGCCGCGGTTCTCACTTCTTTCCGACGCGATCTCGATAGGCGCTCGGTTGCAAAAATTCGCACTGCAAAAGGAAAGGCTTTACGGCACCGAGGTTTTTGGTGATGTTTGCTTCGCACATGCAGCATAAGTGTTCGCGCAAACCGCTTTCTTTGGAGATTGTGCGCTAAATGGCATTGCCTGACGGCTCATACGAACGATTGCGCGCCGCCGGCTGTGCCGACGAGGTGGCCTACGTGCAGGCCTGCCTGCGATTCTATTTTGCCGGGCCGCACGCCGGCGCGGGCGACATTTCGATGCGTGATCTGGACGGTGCCAAAATTGCCGACATCGCCAGGCTGAACAAGGTCGCCACCTTTGTCCTCAAGGCCCTTTCGCGCGCACCCGCGCTTGAGAGGCCGCCTGAGCTTTTCCGATGGCTCGACACCTACCGCAGGAGAACGGTTTCGATGAACGCGTCCTGCATCATGGATTCCATGGCGGTCCATGATGTGCTGCGCGCCAGCGAGATCGATTTTGTTTTTCTGAAGGGTCCGTTCCAGCAGCAGCTTCTCTACGACGACCACTTCATGAAGCCGTCCGGCGATGTCGACATTCTGGTTTCGCCGCTCGGATTTGTCAGGGCGCGTGATGCCCTTCGCAAGATCGGTTATGAGGTATCAGGCAAGTCGAACTCCGTCTGGTGGGTCCGCTTCCTCGGCGAACAGCACATGACCCGGGACGACGGGCCGAGGTCGTCCACGGTAGATCTCCACTACCGCCTCCAGCAGCCCGGCTCGCCAAGCCCGCGCGACGCGGACGGGTTCCTGCGGCGCAAACGACAGGTCGAAATCGCCGGTGCGACGGTGCCGTTCACCTCGGTTGCCGATACTTTGCTTTTGTCCTGCATCAGCGTTGCCAAGGCACTTTTCAACCGGGAACCTTGCGCGGGCTACGTCTGTGATATCAGCGCCAGCGCCGGCCGACTCGACGAGGCGGATCAGCTGCGTTTGCTCGATGCCGCAACCGTGCAAGGTTTGGACGACACGCTGCTACTTGGCCTGCGCGCCGCCGATGTGCTACTCGGCGGTGCTGGCACGCTGCTGTCGCAGCGCGCGACCAGGATCCTGTCGCGCATCGGCAATGAGGATCTGCTCAGCATGGTCATCGCGCCGTGGCTGCCGTCGCTGCGGTGGCCACAGCGGCGAACGGTGCTGTGGGAACTGTGCGGCCGCGCGCCGGTCCGCTATCTGGCCGAAGCTGGCTGGGCGGCGTCCGCCGATATCAGCCGCCGTATCTTCGAGCGGCCGGGGAGTCGCTGAATGAAGGCAAATTGGGTGCTGATGGCAATTCTGTAGGGCATCGAAGGAGTACGGGGCGAGGGCAAATCGATATTACCTGTACGAGAGGCAAATCCATGTCGATGACGAAATCCGAGGTCTGCGTGATCATCGCGGCAAAAAACGCCGCAGCGACAATCGCCGTCGCCATCGCATCCGCGTTGCGCGAACCGGAAGTGGCGGAGGTCGTCGTTGTCGATGATGCCTCCACCGACCACACCGCCGATGTCGCACGATCCGCCGATGATGGCAGCGGGCGGCTCTCCGTGATGCGCCTCGATGTCAATCGCGGCCCCTCCTTTGCCCGCAACGCAGCCATCGCCGGCTCGAAATCGCCGTTCATCAGCATTCTTGATGCCGACGATTTCTTCCTCGAAGGCCGGTTTCGCAACCTGTTTGCCGGCGCCGATTGGGATTTCGCAGCCGACAACATCATGCTGATCAGGGATGATGCGACGGGCGACGCGACGAAAATCGTCGCGCCGCAATTTGCCGCCGATCCGGAATTCCTCGATTTCGAGCGCTTCGTCGAAGGCAACATCTCCAGGCGCCGCGTGCAGAGGGGCGAACTGGGCTTTTTGAAGCCGGTGATCAGCCGTGCCTTCCTCGACCGCCACGGGTTGAGCTACGACGAGAGCCTGCGGCTGGGCGAGGACTATGAACTCTACGCCCGCGCGGTCGCATGCGGGGCACGGTTCAAGGTCATTCGCTCCTGCGGCTACGGCGCCGTCGTCCGCGCCGATTCTCTGAGCGGCCGCCACAAGACCCAGGACCTGAAGCGTTTGGCCGATGCGGATCTGGCGCTGCTGGCGATAGACAGTCTGCCAGAAGGCTCGAAGGCGGTGCTAAGGCGGCATGAACGGCACGTGCGCGACAAATATCGGCTGCGCAATTTCCTTGACGTCAAGGCTGAGCGGGGGCTGGCATCGGCTGCGGCTTACGCTTTCGCCAGCCTGTCCAACCTCGTCCCCATCGTCCAGGGCGTGGCTTCCGACAAGCTCGAGGCGCTGTTTCGTCGCGTCGGCCTTATGTCCAGCCAAAAACATGTCCCGCCGCGGCGTTTTCTGATGGCCGGAACCAACATGGGCAAGGAACGCTGAGAGCGGACCCCGGTGCTTGCGATTTGTCCGCTCGCGGCACGTCATCACGGAAACCATTTCGGCCGGATTTATGAGTTTACGAATTGGGTGGTTGCCTCGCGGCTCCGACGATGGCAGTCTATGTTGCGGTGCAGCATAGTGGACGACCAGCCGAACTGGCCCCCGATCGGATTGGTCTGATGTCTCTCCCTCAAAAGGAGCAGGACAACGCAACACGAATTTTTGAGCCCCGGCTGCGGGGATCGGCCAGAAGCCCGGCCCACAAGCCGGCGATGACAGGAATCGGAGTCCATGGCCTCGATATTCGGTTTCAGATCAAGGGATCCGGCCCGCGACCGGCAGGCCGATGTTTCACGTCTTGATCGTCTGGCAAAGCTGTTCGAGCAGATTGCGGCCGAGATCGAGGCCGAGAGAACCGGGCTTGAGAATCGCTACCGGACAACGTCGACCAACGCCGCCTTCCTGGTCGAAGCCATGGAAAACGGCTCAGCTTCCGACAAGCGGTCTTCGGAAGTCAGCGCATTGACACAGTCGATCCTGAATTGCGAGCGCCGCATCGCGGCGCTGTCGCGCCAGGACGGCATGATGAAAGAGCTCCGTCATTCGCTGGATATGGTCTTCGACGAGAATGACGATTCGGCCGCCGCGGCGGAATTCGCCTGGCCGGCAGGCGCAGGCACAGGTTGAACGTGAAGGCTCGGAACTGTTGCAACAGATTTGATGCAGGGCGGGAAGCAATCGAGAGGGTCACAAGGGAGGTCAAGGTTGGCCCGTTCAGGAGCGGTTCGAACGTCGACTTTGGGTTGGGGACACACAGCGCAAAGGTGAGTTTGGTATGAATTCGAATCCGAAAGCTACGACAGCAATTGACGCACCGTCTCTCCCATATAGGGCCGGGCAAGCCGCCCGGCGGCGGCTGGGGTCGCTCGGTGCGTTGCTGCTGGCTGCTCTCGCTGGTTTCCTGGCAACCCCTTCCTACGCCCAGGACATTCCGACATCGCCGTCCTTCGTCGATGATTTCAAAAGCTTCGATCGTGCGCGCTGGTATGTTTCCGACGGCTGGAACAACGGCAGCCATCAGAATTGCACCTGGTCGAAAGGCATGGTCGAACTGTCGAATAATGTGCTGTCGCTCGGCTTCGAAAAGCAGACGCTGAAGGATCGCGAGTACGTCTGCGGCGAGATCCAGACCAAGCAGCGCTTCGGCTACGGCACCTATGAGGCACGGCTGAAGACCGATACCGGCTCCGGCCTCAACGCGGCGTTCTTCACCTATATCGGTCCCAGCGACAAGCAGCCCTGGGACGAGATCGACTTCGAGGTCCTGACCAAGGACACCTCCAAGGTGCAGGTCAATGCCTATATCGCGGGCAAGGGCAAGAACGAGAAGCTGGTCGACGTGCCGGGCGGCACGGAGAACGCCTTCAACGACTACGCCTTCGTCTGGCAGAAGGACAGCTTGCGATGGTACGTCAACGGCCAGCTGGTAAACACGATTACCGACCCGGCGAAGCTGCCCAGCCATGCACAGAAGATATTCTTCAGTTTTTGGGGCAGCGATACGATGAAGGGTTGGATGGGAGCGTTCGCGGATCCGGGCCGCAAGCTTTCCCTGCAGATCGAGCGGGTTGCCTTCACGGCGCTCGGCGAACCCTGTCAATTTCCGGAATCGCTGGCATGCAGTGTAAAGTAGTTGGGAAAGTCGATTTGAACCGGCGGGACCGAAAACGGTCCGCTGCCTTGCATGGGAATGAAACCGAATGAATTTGACGGTGTTTGGAATTGGCTATGTCGGCCTCGTGCAGGCTGCGGTCCTTGCCGAAGTCGGGCACCAGGTGGTGTGCGTCGACATCGACGCCGCCAAGGTCGAGCGGCTCAACCAGGGCCTGGTTCCCATTTTCGAACCCGGTTTGGAAAACCTCGTTAAGGAAAACCATGCCGCCGGCCGCATCAAGTTCACCACCGATGCCGCTGCCGCTGTCAGGCATGGCGAGATCCAGATGATCGCGGTCGGCACGCCGCCGGGCGAGGACGGCTCGGCCGACCTCAAATATGTGCTGGCCGTCGCCGAGACCATCGGCCGCGAAATGGACAAACCCAAGATCGTCGTCGGCAAGTCTACGGTGCCGGTCGGCACCTGCGAAAAGGTGAAGGCCAGGATCGCCGACACGTTGAAGAAAAGAGGCCGCGAGGACCTGGCTTTCGATGTCGCTTCGAATCCCGAGTTCCTCAAGGAGGGGTCCGCGGTCGCCGACTGCATGAAGCCGGACCGCATCATCGTCGGCACCGACAGCGAGGACACCGAGGCTGTGATGCGCGAACTCTACGCGCCGTTCAACCGCAACCACGAGAAGATGATCGTGATGGACGTGCGCAGCGCCGAATTCACCAAATATGCCGCCAACTGCATGCTGGCGACCAAGATCAGCTTCATGAACGAGATGGCCAATTTGGCCGAACAGCTCGGCGCCGACATCGAGGAGGTCCGCAAGGGCATCGGCAGCGATCCCCGCATCGGCTACCATTTCATCTATCCGGGTCTGGGTTATGGCGGCTCGTGCTTCCCCAAGGACGTGCGGGCGCTGATCAAGACCGCCGAAGGCGTCAAGTTCGACGCCAAGCTGCTGCGCGCCGTCGAGGAGCGCAACAACGCACAGAAATCGGTTCTCTTCGACAAGGTGGACCGCTATTTCAAGGGCAACCTCAAAGGCAAGACCTTTGCGCTCTGGGGCCTGGCCTTCAAGCCCAACACCGACGACATGCGTGAGGCGCCGGCGCGCGTCCTGATGGAAGCGCTCTGGAAGGCCGGCGCCAATGTGCAGGCCTATGATCCCGAGGCGATGCAGGAATGCCAGTCCATCTACGGGCTGCGCGACGACCTGCTTCTGTGCGGCACCAAGGAGGCGGCGCTGCGCGGCGCCGATGCGCTGCTGATCGCCACGGAATGGAAGAGCTTCCGTGCGCCCTCCTTCGATGCGGTAAAGGATGCGCTGATTACGCCGGTCATCTTCGACGGCCGCAACCTCTATGACCCCAAGGTCATCGCCCGCCACGGCATCGAATATCACTCGATCGGCAGAATGGCGGCATGAGACCAGGTCCTGGCAGACGGATGCAAGACCGGTCCGCACATGGCCTGCGGGCGCTGGGACTGAGCGCGTATTTCTGTGTGGAGTTGTAGCCGATGGTGCTGGACGTAAAGCCGGGGCAAATCACCAAGGACCATTTCGATCTCGTTGCGATCGGCTCCGGCTTCGGTTCGGCCTTCTTCCTGCATGAGTTCGCCAAGCGCCGAAAGGCGCGCATTCTGGTGCTGGAGTGGGGACGCCACAACACCCATGAATGGCAGCTCGAGCAGAACGTCAACACCGACATCGAAGACGAGACGACCTACAAGACCAATTCCAACAAGCCGTGGAACTACACGATCGGACTGGGTGGCGGGACGAACTGCTGGTTCGCGCAGACGCCAAGATTTCATCCCAATGATTTCCGGCTGAAAAGCACCTACGGCATCGGCAATGACTGGCCGATCAGCTATGACGACGTCGAGCCGTTCTATTGCGACGCGGAAGACATCATGTCGATCTCCGGCGATCCCGACATGGCGGCGATGCTGCCCCGCTCGAAGCCGTTTCCGCAACCGCCGCATCGCATGTCGACACCGGACAGGATGATGAAGGCGGCGCAGCCCGGCCAGCACTTCGTCATGCCAACCGCGCGGGCGCGGCTGCCGACATCGCAACGCACCTCGTGCTGTGCCAATCTGCGTTGCTGGCTGTGTCCGGTCGACGCCAAATTCACCGTCAACAACGGCTTGATGCACGTCTTCGAGCATCCCGACGTTTCGGTCTGCCTCGGTGCGGAAGTGCGCCGGCTCGATCACGTCGGCGGCGCTGTCCGTTCGGTCACGTTCAGCCATGACGGCAAGGAATACCAGGTCAGCGGCGATCTCTTCATTCTCGGCGCCAATGCCATCCAGAGCGCGGCGATCATGCTGCGATCCGGCCTGGGCGGCGAATTTGTCGGCAGCGGCCTGCACGAATCCTACGGCTGGAATTTCGAGGTCTATCTCGACGGCGTCGACAATTTCGACGGCAGCACCATCACAACAGGCCTGAATTTCGGCCTCTATGATGGTCCTCACCGATCGGAGCATGCGGCGGCACTGGTCTATTTCGAGAACCGCTGGCAGCACGGACTGCGTGCCGAAAAAGGGCGGCTACGCCAGGCGCTGCCGCTTGTCGTGGTCACCGAGGACTTGCTCGATCCCGAGAACTTCGTCACGCTGGACGAGGATGAGAATGCCTTCGTCAGCTTCAAGGCGCCATCGGACTATGCGGTGAAGGGCATGGCGCGCGCTCTGGAGAAATTGCCTGGCCTTCTGGCGCCGCTGCCGGTCGAAAAGCTCTTCGATCGCGGCATCCGGCCGACCGAATCGCACGTCCAGGGCACGCTGAGGATGGGTACGGGCCCAGCCGATTCGGTCATCGACAGCGGCATGATCCACCACCAGCTCAGAAATCTGGTCGTCGTCGGCACCAGCACCTATCCGAGCTGCTCCTGCGCCAACCCGAGCCTGACCGCGGCAGCGCTGTCCTTGCGGGCGGCGAGCCGGATCGCGTGAAAGGAGGTATCGCATGATCGAGATTTCCAGACGCTCGGCCCTGGCCGTCATGGCTGGCGGAGTGGTTTCGACAGGGGTCGCCTACGCCGCCGTTTCCTCGTTCTCGGACGAGGATCTGGTGCGCGTCACGCTGGAAAAATACCTTGGCAAGTTGAACATCCGCATAGAGCATCTGCAGCAGTTCGTGCTGGCGTTCCGCGACAGGAATCCATGGAACTTTCCGAGCGAAAAACTGAGTGACGCCGTCACCTTGGTGGAGGAGCTCAAACTGGGGGCCGCGCGCCGCTTGCTGCCCCAGCGGAAGCGGGAAGATCTGCTGCATTTCGACCGCTGGGTCGTCGCCGAATTCCATATGCTGACGGACTACGCCTGGCGCAGTTCGCCCAACGACCCGATCCGATTTACCGGCTGGCAATCCTGTACCAATCCCTTCGCCAATCTGGAGCCGCCGAAACTTGCCTGACGTCGAAAAGAGAGGCGGCGGACTTTGCCTGTTGTCTCCGAGCAAGGAATACGAGATGCGACAAGGAGCCCGATCATGAAAGTTCTCTTTGCAGGCG
The DNA here is from genome assembly GCF_040317955.1 of Mesorhizobium sp. M1342. Lineage (NCBI taxonomy): Bacteria > Pseudomonadati > Pseudomonadota > Alphaproteobacteria > Hyphomicrobiales > Phyllobacteriaceae > Mesorhizobium > Mesorhizobium sp. M1342. The sequence goes on from NZ_JAMYLI010000020.1 coordinate 112,205, forward strand.
GCAACGGCTACCCGCCCGAGTTCAGTGGCGGCGTTCAGTCGAGCACGCATCATCTGGCCGAACAGCTGATCGAGCACGGTCATGAAGCCGCTGTGCTCGCCGCCCTGTTCGGTGACGGTGTCTTCGGCTTCAAGGCGCGCGCCAAGATGAAGCTGTTGCGGCAGCCGGCGGTTGTCGACAGCTATCCCGGCTATCCGGTGGTGCGGGCCTGGTTTCCCTGGGAAGCGGCGGGCTATGCCGTCGACAGGCTGAAACCCGATGTCGCCGTGGTCCAGTGTCACAAATCGGTTCCGATCGGCAAGGCGCTGCAGGCGGAGGGCGTGCCTCTGGTCGTTTATCTCCGCAATGTCGAGTTCCATGAATTGGGCGGCGATCTGCGCGAATTGCATTCAGCGCTTTACATCGCCAATTCGGACTTCACCGCACGTACCTACAGACAGGAGTTCGGCATCGAGGCGGTGGTAATCCCGCCCACCATCAACCCGGCGCACTACTCGACGCCAACGACGGGCCAGTTCGTCACGCTGATCAACCCTTATGAGGAAAAGGGGTTTGAACTCGCGGTGCGGATCGCCGGCGCCTGCCGCGAAATCCCCTTCCTGTTCGTCGAAAGCTGGAAGCTCGACGACGATCACCGGGCGCGGATCGAACAGACGATCGCTCCCTTGGGCAATGTCGTCCTGGAGAGCCGCACCAGCGACATGAAGACGGTCTATGGCCGCACGAAGATCCTGCTTGCTCCCAGCAAGTGGGAAGAGGCGTGGGGCCGCGTCGCTTCGGAGGCCCATTGCAGCGGAATCCCGGTTGTCGGCTCGCGGCGCGGCGGTCTGCCCGAGGCTGTCGGCTCCGGTGGCGTGGTGCTGGATTACGATGCTCCGCTGGCCGATTGGGTCGCGGCCGTCAGGCGGCTGTGGAACGACAACCAGGAATATGACCGGCTTTCAAGCCTCGCCCGCAGCTTCGCCGGGCGCCCGGAACTCGATCCCGATCGCCAGTTCATCACCTTCTTCTCGATACTGGACAGGGCGATGCAGCAACGCGCGCGACAGGCGGCCTAGAGGAGTTCGCCGTGTCACGGAAACGGCGAACTCCTCTAACTCTTTGTTTTGATCAATTCCCAAGGGAAAGCGCTATGCGCTTTTCCCGGGAAAACCGTTCACACTTTTCCTGGAATTGCCCTAACGGCGCCGCCTGAGCAGGTCAGGCCGGGCGTTTGACCCGGCTTTTCAGCGTCTCGTAGCCGCGGGCGCCAAGCAGGGCGCGGGCAATGGTCTTGGCAGCGCTCTTGCGGCCCTCTTGCGACTTGATCTGCCGCAGCCTTGCCGGCAGGTTCCTGGCCGCCTGACCAAGTGCCGGCAGCGACAGCGTGTTGGGAAAGCTGACCATATGCGTTTCGACGCACAGCACCGGCTTGCCTGACAGTTCGGTGATCCTCAGCGCCTGTTCGTGCTCGCTCTCGATGAACAGGATGGCATCGGACTTGCGGTAGAAGTCGGCCTTGAAACTGCCATGCGCGCCGAGCCGTTGCCGTTCCGCCTTGCTCGGCAGATCGAGCATGATCAACTGGTCGTATTTGATCTCATGCTTGGCGAGCCATGCCTCGGTGAGCGCGCGGTATTTCTCCAGCCGGCTGGTGACCAGCCAGCCGATCCTGTGGGTCGCGACATGGAGCGGCCGCGCTTCGCTGAGGAATTTCTCATAGGCCGGGCCGTCGTCGTTTTCCGCCTCTGTCGGATCGAGGCACAGCACGCCGTCAATATCGACGCAGCATTGCGCCAGGAATTTATGATGCATGAAGTTCCACTGGAACATGCGCGGATGCGGCACGACTTCGAAGACGAGGTCGGTTTCCTGGTGCTGGGGCTCAAGGCCGAACACGGCGGCAAAGGTGAACTCCGCCTCGATGCCCGAAGCCTGGATGCGGGCGCGTGCGTCGCGCATGGCGTTGCCGCCGGCGACGCTGTCGTCGATCACCAGCACCTTGCGCATCTCGGAAACCTTGCGGTCGAGAGCGGCACGGCGCTTGGTGACGCCAGACGTATAGATCCGCCCTTCCAGGAAGCTGTCGAGATCGGTCATCGGGATGTTCGCGGCAAGGCTGACCAGCGTCGCTGCCAAAACGCCGCTTCTCGGCACACCGACCACGAGGTCGATATCGCGCGGCAGCCGGTGCAGGCCCCTGACGATGGCGTCGTTCATATCGGAGATCGATCGGTAGTGCATGGTTCAGACCTGGTCCTGGAGGAGATGTCCGTAGCAGTCGAAGACGCCCAAATTATTGCGCTTCGCGCGCCGCCGCCGCAGGCAGCCTTGCCGGCAGCATCTTGAGGGCCTCGCGCAAGGCTTCGCGGCCGGAGGCGAATGCCAGTGCGATGACGATGGTGATGAGGTAGGAGAGCACGGCGCCGCTGGCCAGGGCGACGACATGCTGCTGGGGCAGCAGGGGCTTGATGAACCAGATCACGGCCAGCGCCAGATGGGCGCCAAGCACGAACGGCGTTGCCGCGCGAAGCACATGGTGCGCCTGCAGCGGCCCGCTCCTGCCGACATAAAGCCACAGGAACGGCGTCCGCAGATATTCGCTGATCGCATAGGCGATCGCCACGCCCAGCGCGCCATAGGGCAGGCCGAGCATGAAAGCCAGCACCGACGTCACGGCCGTTATGATGCCCCAGCGCATGAAATCGCCGGAGCGGCCCTGGCTGACGAAAAGCCACCCGGCCGGATTGTTGAGCGGCTGCAGCAGCCCGGCAAAGCCGAGCGCCAGGAAAATCGAGGCGCTTGCGCGCCATTGCTCGCCGAGCACGAAGGGGATCAGCACATCCGACATCGCGGTGGCGAAGGCGACGCCGGGAAGCGCCACCAGAAGGATCAGCGGCATGACGCGCAGATAGGCGCTGCGGTAGCGATCCGGCTCGTCCTTAAGCCTGGAAAGCGCCGGAACCATCACCTTCGACAAGGGGTTGGTAATCTGGCTCAGCGGAAACAGAAGCAGCTTGTAGGCGCGGTCATAGAGGCCGAGTTGCGCCTCGCCCCAATATTTGCCGATCAGCACATTGTCGAGGTTGCGGGCAAAGAAATTGGCGAAGTTGAAGCCGGTGATGCCGGCGCCGAAATTGATCAGCTCGCCGATGCCGGCGACCTTGCGCGGCAGGCCCGGACGCCAGCGCGAGCTCGCCCAATAGCAGAGCGTCGGCAACACGGCACCGGTCAGCGTACCGGCAAACAGGGCCCAATAGGAGCGATCGATAAAGGTCCAGGCGATCGACACCGCAAGCCCGGCAATGGCGCTGGCGACGTCGATGACGGCCAGCCGGCCGAACTGCATGCGGCGTGTCAAGAGCGCCAGATGCTGGGCGCCCAGCCCATAGGCCATGATCTGCAGCCCGAACGCAGCCACCAGGCCCGTCACGCGCGGCTCGCCGTAGAAGGCAGCAACCAGCGGCGCCGCACCCGCAAGCACGCAAGCCAGGATAGCGCTGACGGCGACATTGATCCAGAAGAGGTAGTTCACCTCCTCATGCCGGATGCCTGATTTCTGGATCGTCGCCTGGGTCAGGCCGAAATCCTGGAACAGGGCGATAAAGGCAAGCACCGGCGCGCACATCGCCACGACACCGAAATCCTGTGTCGACAATAACCGCGACAGCACGATGACGGACAGGATCTGTGTCGCGACCCGCACCGATTGCGCCATGGCCGTGACAACCGCGCCGCGCCCAACCGACTTGCGCAAGGAGCCTTCTGGCGGATCGAATGCATTGGCTTCCAAATTCAGGATTCCTGATTTTTTACGTGGATTTCCGAGCCCGAAATCCACGACCGCCGCCGACCACAAACTACGGCAATAATTTTGCAGTGCAACAGAAAACGTCGATGCGTGCAGCAAAAATGTTGCGATGCAGCAAGAGCTGTACTAGCATTCCCTCGGGTGGGCCAACAGCGGTCGAGTTTTTATGCTGCATGTCTTGTACCTTGTGCACGACGTTTCCGACCCGGCGGTGCGCCGGCGGATCACGATGCTCAGGGCAGGTGGGGCCCAGGTCACTTTGGCCGGCTTCCGTCGCACCGCGAATCCGATTGCGGATATCGAGGGACTGCGGCCGATCGACCTCGGCGCGACGCGTGACGGGCGATTCGGCCAACGCCTCGCGGCCGTCGCCAAAGCAGCCGTTTCGATAGGCTCGAAGCTTGGCGGCATGCCAAAACCGGATCTCATCATCGCGCGCAACCTGGAAATGCTGGCGCTTGCCCGCCGCGCCAGGTCAGCCTTCGGTGCATCGGTCCCGATCGTATACGAGTGCCTCGACATTCATCGGCTTGTGCTGCGCAACGATGTCCTGGGCAAGGCGCTGCGCGCCACCGAACGCTTTCTGGCCAGGGATGTGAAGCTGCTGGTGACCAGTTCTCCTGCCTTTATCGCCAATTATTTCAAGCCGTTCGGCCAGGTCGCGGCACCCATCGAGCTGGTCGAAAACAAATATTTCGAGGCCGCGACGATCTTGCCCGGCGCTCCGGAGGCTGAAGAGAGCCCGGCCGGTCCGCCATGGCGGATCGGCTGGTTCGGTGCGCTGCGCTGCCGCCGCTCGCTCGAGCTGCTGGCCGATTTCTCCCGCCGCATGGAGGGCCGCTTTGAAATCGTGCTGCGCGGACGTCCGGCTTTGTCGGAATTCCCTGACTTTCACGGCTTTGTCGAAGCCGAGCCGTGGCTGTCGTTTCTCGGGCCCTACCGCAATCCGGAAGACATGGCGGCGATCTACAACGATGTCCATTTTTCCTGGGCGATCGATTTCTTCGAAGCGGGGCAGAACTCCGAATGGCTTCTGCCCAACCGGCTCTACGAAGGCTGCCGTTTCGGAGCGGTGCCGATCTCGATGGGCAACACCGAGACCGGGCGGTTCCTTAAACAGCAGGATATCGGCGTGCTGTTGCCGCAGGCGTCGCCCGAAGCGCTCGAAGCCGTGCTCGGCAAGATGGAAGAGCATCGCTTCGCCAGGCTGAAAGGGCGTGTTCTGGCGCGCAATCCGAGGACCTGGAGCTACGATCGCTGCGATTGCCGGGCGCTTGTCGAGCGGCTGCGCAGCCTGACGGCCGTGCCCGGCTCCTTTGCCGCCGAGGCATTGGCATAGGATGGCCAAGGATGGACAGAGGCAAGATGGACAGAGGTTGATGACGCCGACGGAAAAACCCTCATCCAGCCTGATCGTTATCCCGTGCCTGAACGAAGCCGCCCATATCGGTGCGCTGCTCGATCAATTGCGGCCCGCGGCCGCCCGGCTTGGCGCCCGGATCATCGTCGCCGACGGCGGCAGCACCGACGGCACGCTTTCCATCGTCGAGGACGTGATTGCCAAGGACCCGCGGGTCATCCTGCTCCACAACAAGCGGCGCATCCAGAGCGCGGCGATCAATCTCGCCGTCGGTACCTTCGGCGATGGTGCCGACTATCTCATCCGCATCGATGCGCATGGCGGTTATCCCGACGATTATTGCGACCGGCTGGTCGAGGAAGCCCTGGCTACATCAGCGGATTCGGTCGTCGTTTCGATGCTGACCAGCGGCAGCGGTGCCGTGCAGAAGGCGGCCGCCGCGGCGCAGAACTCCAAGCTCGGCACCGGCGGCTCGAAGCATCGGCATCTTTCGCAGGGACAGTGGATCGATCACGGCCATCATGCACTGATGCGGATATCGGCGTTCGGCGCCGTCGGCGGCTACGACGAAGCGTTCAGCCATAACGAGGACGCCGAGCTCGATTACCGCCTGCGCAAGGCCGGCTACAAGATCTGGATGAGCGGCAAGACGCAGATGGTCTACTATCCGCGCGCCTCGCTCTCAGGCCTCTATTTCCAGTATCTCGGCTACGGTCGCGGGCGTGCCAAGAATGTGCTGAAGCATCGCGTCATCCCGAAGGTAAGGCAGATGGTGCCGCTGCTGGTGTTCCCGGTGGTGCTGCTGGCGGCCTTCTCCTGCGTGCACTGGCTGGCGGCGGTGCCGCTGCTGCTGTGGGCGTCGGTGTGCCTGGGCTACGGACTGGTGACGGCTATCCGCCAGCGCAAGGCTGACGTTGCGCTGGCCGGTGTCTCGGCCATGGTCATGCATCTTGGCTGGTCGGTTGGCTTCTGGCTGCAGCTTCTCGGCCTCGGCTCGCGACGCGGAGTGGCCTGATGGCAGTGTCGACAAAGAACCGCAGCATCGACATCGGCGTCTGCACGTTCCGCCGGCCGGAGCTGGCTGACACGCTGCGCTCGCTCGACGCCATGGAGATGCCGGCGGGATTCGATATCCGCATTATCGTCGCCGACAATGACGACACCCCGACGGCCCGTGACCTGGTGGCGGCGCTGTCGCGGGAATTGACGGTGCCGATCCACTATCGGCATGCCCCGGCGCGCAACATCTCGATCGCCCGCAATGCCTGCCTCGATGCGAGCACAGCGGATTTCGTCGCCTTCATCGATGACGACGAGACGGCCACGCATCAATGGCTCGCCGAACTGGTCGTGATGGCGCAGCAAAGCGGTGTCGCCGTCGTGCTCGGCCCGGTCAGGGCGCGCTATCGCCCAGATGCGCCGGACTGGATGCGGCGCGGCGATTTCCATTCGACCTTGCCCGTCTGGGTGCGCGGCGAGATCCGCACCGGCTACACCTGCAATGTTCTGCTGCGGATGGGCTCGGATAGCCTGCGCGGCCGCCGCTTCAGCCTGGCGCGTGGCCAGACCGGCGGCGAGGACACCGAATTCTTCGATCAGATGCACAAGGCGGGCGGCCGCATCGCGTTCTCGCCCGAGGCCTGGGTCGACGAAGTGGTGCCGCGCTCCAGGGCGGCATTCGACTGGCTCGGCCGCCGCCGCTTCCGCGTCGGCCAGACGCATGGCCATCTCCTGGGCAGCAGCGCCAGCGGCATCGGCCTGGTCAAGCAGGTCGGCCTGGCCTCGGCAAAGGCCATCTATTGCTTCGCCTCGGCACTTCCGGTCGTCGTCAGTCCGGTCCGCAGGAACCGCAGCGTGCTGCGCGGCATTATGCATGTCGGTGTCGTCAGCGGCCTCGTCGGCATCCGCGAAATCCGCCTCTATGGCCAGCCGTCGCCACAGGAGGGAGGCAAGCGTGCAGTCTGACGTCAGCTCTGTCCCCGATGTTTCCTTCGTCATTGCCGCCTACAACGCCGAGGCGACCCTTGATCGGGCGATTGCCAGCGCCATCGCCCAGAAGGGTGTCAGCGTCGAAATCATCGTCGTCGACGACAAGTCGCGCGATGCTACGCTCGACGTGGCGCGGGCCTATCCAGGGGATATCGTCCGTGTCGTCGCCCTGGCCAGCAACCGCGGCCCCGGCGGCGCCAGGAATGCCGGCCTCGACGCCGCCCGAGGCAGATGGATCGCGGTTCTCGATTCCGACGACGCGGTCTTTCCCGGCCGGCTCGCGGCCATGATCGCTCGTGCCGAAAGCGCGGATGCCCAGATCGCCGTCGACAATCTGCAGGTCGTTCGCGAAGATGGCGTCATCGAGGACGCGATGTTTCCGCGGCAGTATCTGGAAGGCTTGCGCGAGATTTCGCTGGCCACCTACATCGCCGGCAACGTCGTCTTCGAATCCAAGTTCAACCTCGGCTATCTCAAGCCGATCTTCCAGCGCGAGTTCCTGAACGAAAACCGGCTTCGCTACGACGAAAAGCTGAGGATCGGCGAAGACTACGTCCTGTTTGCCGAAGCCCTGGCCAAGGGCGGCAAATGCGTCGTCGAGCCCGATATCGGCTATGTCTACCATATTCGCAGCGGCTCCATTTCGCGCGTGCTCGAGCTTCACCACGTCGAAGCGATGCGCAGGGCGGATGCCGTGTTCGCTCAAACCCATCGGATGGATGAGGCCGCGCAGACCGCGTTCGCCCGGCGCGGCCGCAGCCTGCGCAAGGCGGCATCGTTTCTGTCACTGGTACAGCACATCAAGGCGCGGTCCCCGCTCAAGGCGATCCGGACAGCGCTCAGCGACCCGGCGGCGGTCAGGCATATGGGCATGCCGATCGCCGTGCGGTTGCGAAGAATGGCGGCACAATTTGCCGTTGGGGCGGGGAGGTGAAGATGCAGGCACATGGAGGGATTTTTCGTGGCCTGTGAATGGACTGAAGTCGATCTCCTCAGAAGGAATTTGCGATGAAGAAAATCAGGAAGGCCGTGATACCGGTGGCGGGGCTTGGAACACGGTTCCTGCCGGCGACCAAGTCGATGCCGAAGGAAATGCTTCCCGTGGTCGACAGGCCTGTCGTGCAATATGCGGTGGACGAGGCCTTCGAAGCGGGCATCGAGCACATCGTCTTCGTGACCGGTCGCAACAAGGCGGTGATCGAGGACTATTTCGACCTGCATCCGGAATTGATCGGCACCCTGGAGCAGACCGGCAAGAAGACCCAGCTGGAGGCGCTCGAAAGCATGCTGCCTGTGGCCGGTGCCACCAGCTTCATCCGCCAGCAATCGCCGCAAGGCCTCGGCCATGCCGTCTGGTGCGCGCGCGAGGTTATCGGCAACGAGCCCTTTGCCTTGCTGTTGCCGGACATGGTGTCCTTCGGCGGGCGCGGATGCCTAGCCGAAACCGTCGAGCTTTATGAGCGCACGGGCGGCAACGTGATCGCCGTCGAGCGTTGCGAACCGAGCGAGACCAACAAATACGGCATCGTTGGCCGTGGCGCCGAGATCGGTGGCGGTTTCGAGGTGACGGCCATGGTCGAGAAGCCGGCGCCGGCCAATGCGCCGTCGAACTTCTACATCAACGGCCGCTACATCCTGCAGCCCGAGATTTTCGCTCTTCTGGGCAATCAGCAGCGCGGCGCCGGCAACGAGATCCAGTTGACGGATGCCATGGTTCGTCTGTCGAAGGATCAGCCGTTCTTCGCCCAGCCTTTCCTCGGCCGCATGTTCGACTGTGGTTCCAAGGAAGGGTTCATCCAGGCCAACATCGCCTTCGCGCTGGCGCGCGATGACATGAAGGGTCCGGTTTTCGAGATGCTTCAGGAGTTCGTCCGGTCGCATGAACGCCAGGAAGAAGCCGCATAATGCCCATCTTTCGGGAGCATGGTCAGATGGCTGGCGAAGAGGGGCCGGCAGGTTCTCGCCGTCTGGCACGACGCTTGCTTCGCTTCTGGCGATGCTCCCGATCTTCGAGGCGCCTGCAAGCCAAGGCATGATCCCGGAAAGTGGGTCCCGGTTTCCGGAAAAGATCATGTTGAAACAGTGAGATAGAGCCCATTGCGACGGACCGGCTCTAGAATTGGACCGAAGATGAATTATGCCAATTTTCCTCTCGACAAGAGGATGCCATTGCCGAATTCGGACGCAGGAGACGGCGAAGACTTCATCGATATCGAGCGGCTGCTTGGCATGGCCGCACGGCAGGCCAAGGTGGTTGCCGTGTGTGCCGTCATCGGTCTCTTCCTGGGCCTGTTCTATTTGCAGACAACGCCGCCCAAATATCAGTCGGTCGCGAGCGTGCTGATCGACGAAGGCTTGAACAAGATTGTCGACGATATCTCGGCGGCGTCGACAACCATGCAGACCGATTCCGCCATCCTGAGCCAGATCGAGATCCTGACCTCGACGCGGCTTGCCGCCGTGGTCGTCGACAAGCTGAAGCTCGACCAGAACGACACGTTCATGAATCCGCCCCAGTCGGCGCTTGCCCAAGGCATAGGCCTTATCCGCAGCGTGATTCAGTATGTCCGCCCCAGCCCTTCCCTTCCGGGTGGCGCCGACTTCAGCAAGCTCGACCCCGCCGCCCGCGATGCGCTGATCGCCACGTCGCGCCGCGACTACGCTATCCTCAAGCTGCAGAACGAGATCCGGGCGGAACGCGTCGGCCGAAGCTACGTCATCGCGCTCGGCTATCAGGCGACGGATCCGGCCTTGGCAAACGCCATCACCAAGGCCTATGCCGATGCCTATCTCGCCGATCAGCTCGATGCGAGCTTCGATGCCACCGAGCGGGCTGCGGTGTGGCTGCAGGGCCGGTTGACGGAGCTGCGCCAGAGTTCGCAGGCAGCTTCGCTCGCGGTTGAGAAATTCAGGGCCGAACATGGGCTGGCCGCCAACAGCGATGGCCAGCTGATGAGCGACAAGCAGCTTTCCGACCTCAACGCCCAGCTTATCGTGGCGCAGGCCGACACCGCACGCGCCAGCGCCCGCTACCAGCAGTACAAGGCCATTGTCGACAGCGGCTCCGAAAACGCCTTCAAGGATGCCGCCATATCGAGCGACCAGCCAAGCAGTTCGGTCATATCGGCGCTCAAGACCCGCTACCTCACAGTGGCCAAGCGGCTGCAGGACGTCGAGGCGAATTTCGGCCCCGAGCACCCGCAGGCGGTGGCTCTCTCCAAGGAGAAGGCCGACATATCGACGCAGATTTTCGGCGAGCTGAAGCAGCTGACCGAAAGCTATCGCAACGAGTATGAGGTGGCGCAGGCACGCGAGACCGCGCTCAGGGCCAACGTCGCGGCCGCGCAAGGCAAGAGTTCCGTCGACAACCAGACGCAAGTCAAGCTGCGTGAACTCGATCAGCAGGCGACGGCGCTCACCACGCTCTATCAGACATTCCTGGGTCGTTACGAGGAAGCCGCGCAGCAGCAATCCTTCCCGGTCGGCAAAATCCGCATCATCTCGGACGCCTCGATGCCGTTTGCCGCGTCAAGCCCGCGCACCATCGTCGTGCTCGGACTTTCGCTGGTGCTTGGCCTGCTGATGGGCGCCGGCTTTGGTGGGCTGAACGAGTTCAACGAGCGCTTCTTCAGGACCGGCGAGGACGTGCGCGACCGCGTCAACCTGAAATTCCTCGGCTATCTGCCGACGATCGGCGGCAAGCTCGGCAAGGAAGAAAAGCCGGGCGATACCCAGGTGGACGCCAAGACCACTCAATCGCTGTCGGCGGCCGAAAGGCGGGCGCGTATGCGGGTCAGCATCGATTCTCCAGCCTCGATGTTCTCCGAAACGCTGCGCAGCGCCAAGATCGCCTTCGACGTCGTGATGGAAGGGCAAGGCAGCCGCGTCATCGGCATTATCTCGGTGCTTCCCGGCGAGGGCAAGTCGACGGTCGCGGCAAATCTCGCGGGCTTGCTTGCCGCCAATGGCGCCAAGACGCTGCTGATCGACGGCGACTTGCGCAATCCCGGCCTCAGCCGGGGCCTTGGCATGGAAGCCGAGCAGGGTTTGATGGAAGCGGTTGTCAGCGGCCAGACTTGGCAGTCTGTCGGCAAGATCGACAGGCAGACGAAGCTGGCGATCATCCCGGCGGTGCTGCGCGGTCACTTCTCGCATACCAGCGAACTTCTCTCCTCGGCCGGCATGCGGCGCTTCATCGAGAACGCCAAGGAGACGTTCGAATACATCGTCGTCGATCTGCCGCCGCTCGGACCGGTGGTCGACGCCAAGGCCTTCGCCCCCTTGGTCGACGGGTTTGTCCTGGTCACCGAGTGGGGGCGCACGCCTCGCGCGATGGTCAGGTCGATGCTGGAATCCGAACCCTATGTCGCCAACAAGATCGTCGGCGCGGTGCTGAACAAGGTCGATTTGAAGAAACTGGCCAAATACGGATCGTTCGGTGGCTCGGAAAAGTTCTTCGATAAATATTCGAGCTACTATCTGGAAAAGTCGGAAGTGCGCGGCAAGGCGCCGGTCTGACATCGGTCATTGCGCGCGTGGGGCCACTTTGAGGTGTATCGATCTTCAGGTCAGCACACCTGAACATCGATGCGTCAGGAGAAGATCAGCCTGCCTTGCTTGTCGGCGATCCTGACGGCGGTCAGGCGTCCGCTCTGGAAGGCGGCTGTGTCGATGCCGAGCCGGCGCCCTTCGAGCTTCGGGACATCCACCGGCGTATGCCCGTGCACCACCCAGCGGTCGAGCAGGTGTGTTGCCTCGAAGAAGTCCGAACGGATGGTAATTAGGTCGTGGTCGGTTTGCGCCGCAAGGTCGACGCCGGGCCTGATGCCGGCGTGGACAAACACGAACTTCCGCGAACGGACCATGATCGGCAGCCCGCGTAGGAAGCTGACGTGATCCTCTGGAATGATCTCCCTTATGCGCCTGTCGATCTGCGCGCTGCTCCCGTAGAGGCTGGTGAGGCGCGCCGGATCGATGCCGTAGGAAAACAGGGTTTGCAGGCCGCCCGTCGCCAGCCAGGGCTCGCGCGACAAATGTCCGTCGAGATAGTTCAGCATGGCCACTTCGTGGTTGCCCGCAAGACAAATGCGCTGAAACCCTTTCGGCGCCGGCGCCAGAAGGTGATCGAGCACCCGCGCCGACTGGAGCCCCCGGTCGATGTAGTCGCCAAGCATGACGATGATCTTGCGGCTCTGGAAGCGCAGCGAATCGAGCAGGATGTTCTGCTCCAGGGCGCGGAGTTCCTTGTAGCAGCCATGCACGTCGCCGATCGCGTAGACAACGGCATCCTGCATGTCGATATCCAGGCGCGGACGCGCCGCGATGCGGGGTTTTCGCTGGAACAGGGTCACGTGCGGCGTCTCGAGGCGAACTCTCATGCGGAAGGCATAAGCGCCTGATATCTTGCCCGAAACGGAGAATTCCGCAATCGTGGAAAATGCAACCACGCCGGGTTGGGACCGCCAATGCATGTCGCCCAAAAATGAGCTCGGTTTTGGAAGAACGGCCTGTGTGGAAACAAAGCCTGAATCCGCTCAGGCGCGACATGCTTTACGTCGGCCGTTGGGCCGGTAATGCCGGATCGTCGTCAGGCTGCCTTGAGCCGATAACGGAAAACGGTGTGGTCGAGCAGCAGCCGGATGCGTGGTTCGGCCTCGATCGCCACCAGCCAGCTTGCCGCGATCATCGTCGCGCCGACGACCGCCATCGAGAACAGATGTGGCAGACCGGCGCGGACCAGGATGCCGAGCAGGGCCGCGCCGACGACATCGTGCAGCAGGTAGAGCGGATAGGTCATCAGCCCGATCCGGCGCCAGCCGCTCCAGGAAAGGTCGAGCCGCAGCGACCATGCCATCAGCGCGATGCCGATGAGGAAGATGAGGATCGGCGGCGCGAACGGCATATCCCGCCCGACCTTCAGGATATGAACGTCGACCGAGCTGGCGATCTGCAGCACACTACCGGCCAGGAACAGGGCGCAGAAGGCAAGTCGGGCGCCTGTCACCGCCTTGAAGCGCATCAGCCACAGCATGACGCCGGTGGCGAAGAAAACGCCGTGATGCACCAGCAGCAGGTCGAGTGTGCGTGTTTCGGCAAGATCGGCCCAGCCGAGCGGGTAGTAGAGGCACCAGAACAGCGTGCTGACCAAGCCGATGGCGACGGCCACAATCTCCATCAGATGGAAGCGGCCAAGGCTGAGTAAGATCCAGACGATAGCATAGAAGGCGATCTCGATGCCCAGCGTCCAGTAGACGCTGTCCACCCAAGGCGCGTACGGAACGAACAGGCCGGTGCGTAGGAGCCTGATAACGGCATCGGTCGGCCAACTGAGGCCGACAAGCAGCAGCACCACCGCCGTGACCGGTGCGCAGATCCAAACCGCCGGCGCCAGCCGTTTCACCCTTGCTTCGAAAAACTGTAGGGGTGTCGACCTTTCGGCGCTGAAGGCGATGACGAAACCGCTGATGACGAAGAAGATCTGGACGCCGACCCAGCCGGATTCGACCCAGGCGCCTATTGCCGGCTGCGGGGGAACGCCGCCCGTCGCGCGCGCCGAAACACCGTCCGGATACGCCCACACCCAGAAGCCATAGTGGTAGACCATGACCATGACGGCGGCGAGAAAGCGCAGGATGTCGACGCCGCCAAATGTAATCTTCTTTTGAGCCATGCGACCTGTGTCGATGGCCCCCCGCAAGCACTGTAGGGCGCATTGCTGCGTTGCACAATAAAAGATTGCTCGTCGATCCGAAAAGCGGCCTCGACAAGCCAAAGCCTTCAGCCGCTCAAAGGCCGATCCCACGGTCCTTCAGGGCCTTGGTGATCTCCTCGAGGATGATCGGATCGTCGATCGTCGCCGGCATGGTCCATTCTTCCTTGTCGGCGATCTTCTGCATGGTGCCGCGCAGGATCTTGCCCGAACGCGTCTTGGGCAGGCGCTTGATCGTCATCACCGTCTTGAAAGCGGCAACCGGGCCGATGCGTTCGCGCACAAGGCCGACCACTTCATTCTCGATCAGGCCGACGTCCCGCGTCACACCCGCATTCAACACCACGAAGCCCAGCGGAACCTGGCCCTTCATGGCGTCGGCAATGCCGATGACCGCGCATTCGGCGACATCGGGATGGGCCGAAAGCACCTCTTCCATGGCGCCGGTGGAGAGCCGGTGGCCGGCGACATTGATGATGTCGTCGGTGCGGGCCATGACGTAGAGATAGCCGTCGTCGTCGACCATACCGGCATCCGCCGTCTTGTAGAAGCCGGGGAACTCGTCGAGATAGGCTTGGCGGAACCGTGCGTCGGCATGCCACAGCGTCGGCAGGCAGCCGGCCGGCAGCGGCAGTTTGACCACCACATTGCCCAGTGTGCCGCGAGGCACCTGATGGCCAGCATCGTCGAGCACGCGGATGTCGTAGCCGGGCATCGGCACGCCGGGCGAGCCGTATTTCACCGGCAACAGGCCAAGGCCGGCGGGATTGATCGTCATCGGCGAGCCGGTCTCGGTTTGCCACCAATGGTCGACCACAGGCACACCTAGCTTCTGCTCCGCCCATTTGATGGTTTCCGGGTCGGCGCGCTCGCCGGCAAGAAACAGCGTGCGGAATTTCGAGAGGTCGTGTTTGGCAATGAACTCGCCCTTCGGGTCCTGCCCCTTGATGGCGCGGAATGCGGTCGGCGCGGTGAACAGCGCGACCACGCCATGCTCCGCTATCACCCGCCAGTAGGTGCCGGCATCGGGCGTGCCGACAGGCTTGCCCTCGAACAGGATGCTGGTGCAGCCATGCAGCAGCGGTCCGTAGACGATGTAGGAATGGCCGACCACCCAGCCGACATCGGACGCCGCCCAGAACACCTCGCCCGGCTTGACGCCGAACTCGTTTTCCATCGTCCATTTCAGCGCGACCATGTGGCCGCCATTGTCGCGCACGATGCCCTTGGGCTGGCCGGTCGTGCCCGACGTGTAGATGATGTAGAGCGGATCGGTGGCCAGCACCGGCACGCAATCGACATTGGCGCCTGCGGCCCGCTCGCGGGCGACGGCATCGGCGTAGTCGATGTCGAAATGCTCCTTCAGCTCGCAGCGCAATTGGTCGCGCTGCAGGATCAGGCAGGCGTCCGGCTTGTGGCGGGAGATCTCGATCGCCTTGTCGAGCAACGGCTTGTAGGCAACGACGCGGCCCGGCTCCAGGCCGCAGGATGCCGAAATGATCAGCTTCGGCCTGGCATCGTCGATGCGGGTGGCAAGCTCATGCGAGGCAAAGCCGCCGAAGACCACCGAATGCACCGCGCCGATGCGGGCGCAGGCGAGCATGGCGATGGCCGCCTCGGCCACCATCGGCATGTAGATGATGACGCGGTCGCCCTTGCCGATGCCGCGATTCTTCAGCACAGAGGTGAGTGCAACCACCTCGCGCTTCAGCTCGGCATAGGTGAACTTCCTGACCATTCCTGTGATGGCGCTGTCATGGATCAGCGCGATCTGATCGGCGCGCCCGCCCGCGACATGGCGGTCGATGGCGTTGTAGCAGGTGTTGCAGGTGGCGCCGGTGAACCAGCGGCCATAGACGCCGGCCGCGGCGTCGAACACCTTGTCCCAGGGCGAATACCAGTCGATGCCGCTAGCCGCGTCCGCCCAGAAGCGCTCCGGGTCGCGCTTCCAGCCTTCATAGACCTCGTGATAGCGTGAAGCCATCCGTACCTCCCCGGGAAATGTTTTCTTCCTTCCAGATAGCGCGCTCTAACCTTGGCCGCAAATCCACGCCATTGTGGCGACGGCATCGACCTGGCGCTTGGGGGCAAGCAGCTATGAATTGCGAGACAGGATTGGGGTTGGTGATGTTTGCTGCTGTGCGGTTCATCGGGCGCTTTGCGCAATCATCGGTCACGGGCGCCCTACTTGCTATGTCCACCGGAACCGCTGAAGCCGGCGATGCCGCGGCACGGCACATCATCGGCTTTTCGCCGGATGGCGCTTATTTCGCCTTCGAGCAATATGGAACGCTCGACGCCGGTGTCTCGGACTCCGGCTGGTCGCAGATCGATATCATCGATACCCGTACGGATCAGGTGGTTGGCGGCAAGCCGATCCTCGTCGTCGACGAGACGGAGGAAGCGACACTGACCCTGGAGCAGGCGAGGGCGCAGGCCGCCGCTCAGGCAGCGCCCGTTCTCGCCCAATATGCGATCACATCTGTGGCCGAGCAGGCCGCTTCCGACAAGTTTACCTTCCCGGGCGAAATGGTTGCCTACAACGACATCTCCCGCCTCGAACAGGTGTCGCGGAAATGGCTGGCGCCGCTCCATGGCGAAACAGGCATTTCGACCATCCAGCTCGACGAAATCCTGGCGGCCAGCGCGACCGATTGTTCGGCGAGTTTCGATGCGACGCAGCAAGGCGACCAGGCACTTCAAGGGGAAAAGCCACTTCAAGGTGAGAAGGCAGGCAAGGCGCTCGGCTTCCGGCTGACGCTCCAAGGCCAGGATGGCAAGCCGATCAAGATCCTGCACGAGGACAAGACCGTGCCGGGCTCAAGAAACTGCCCGACCTCCTACAGCCTGTCGGAATCCTACCAATTCACCCCGGCCGGCAAGCCGGCGGTGATCGTCGTGCTCGTGCAGCGTTTCAGCCAGGGTTTCGAGGGGCGCGATCGTCGCTTCCTTGCAGTGACCGGGCAGCCACGCTGAGAGGTTGCGCCCAGGCGCCGGCAGCCGCTGTGTCTGAAGGTTGTTTCTAGATCGGCAGGGCCACAAGCATGAGGCCAATGCCGCCAGCGATCAAAATGGCTGTAGCCAGCGCTTTTCTGTGACGTTCAAAGCTCGTCGGAGCTCGCTCCCAATTGTAACGCATACGCTATCTCCCCAATACCCGGACAGGTTTTACCTTACTTAGGGGAAGAAATGCAACGTCCGCTGCCGGCCGGCCCGCTGCTTGTCACATTTCATCGATGACTATTTCTGGGACGAATGCGGCCGGGAAGACGCAACCGAGCAGGTTCTAACGCGACTGGCACGGAGAATCTGTCAGCAAAGCCGTTGGTCCCGTGCACTGGGCTCCCATGATCGGCTGATAGACAGCGCTCCACCTCCGCGCTATCTGATTTCCGGGATGAGCGTGGCTTGGAGGGGCGTGGTGGAAATAGTCTCTGGAACCGTTCTGCGGCTAGCAGAGGATGCCTCCGTGCAGCATGTGGGCGATGGCGCAGTCGTGCTTTTGGCGCGCAGCGGCCAGCTTTATACATGCAACGGCACGACCGAAGCCTTTCTCGACAAGGTGGACGGCGCGCGCAACCTCGACCAGATCGTCGACCTGCTTTGCGAGGAGTTCGAGGTTGACAAGGGGACGCTCGATCAGGACATGGCGGCACTGGCCACGGATCTGATCTCTGAAGGTATCCTCGCCGCGCCAGGTGCTTGATGGCTGACGGCCCGCTCCTGCGCGCTCTGTTTCGCTGCCATCTCTGGGCAAGCGCGCGGCTGATGCCGGTCCTTGTCACCAACCGGAGCTTCGAGGAGGTGCTCAAATGGGCGCCGCTCGCCTCGTCGACGCCCTATCGCGGTCTGCCGTCCGCCTACATCGTCGCGAGTGTCAACCGCGCCGTCCGCCATCCCTGGCTGATGCGTGACCGCAGGTGCCTGAGGGAGGGTCTGCTAGGTCATCGTTTCCTGCGCCTAGCCGGTTTCGATCCGGACCTGCGCTTCGGCGTCGATCCGCAGTCGATGCAAGCGCAGCGCCTGGCAGCGCATTGCTGGGTCTGCCTCGATGGCAGGCCGGTGGTCAGCGACAAGCTTCCCGGCATGGTCGAAATCTATCGTCATCATGCCGATGCCGTAAAGGCGCGCCCCGCTTGACCAGACCTTCAGCCTGCTATGGCCTCAACGGCCTGATCCTTGGCATATCGGCCGAGCGCCCCGAGCTGTGGCAGGATTTCGACCGGATGCTGGGCAGCCTGCGTATCGCGGAACCCGTCGAGCCGGACTTTCGTCTCGAGATCGCCGAGACAGTCACCTTGGACGAGGCACCCAACGGATCCCTCGTCTTCGATGGCGAGGTGCCGGAGGATGGTCACTGCCGGATGATCGAGGATGGTGGTATCATCCATCTGGTCTTTCCCGAGCGTCAGACCGTTGCCATCAATGGCGTGGCGGGCTGGGCCGAACTCCGGATCCGCCCTGGCGCGAAAGCCGCGTGGACACCGGCAATGCTGGTGCTCGACGCCGCGCTCGACGCCGGTGGCCAGCATATGCTGCACACTGCCGGCTTGACGTTGCCGGACAGCGATGCGGTGGTGCTGATCCATGCTCCGAGCGGCACCGGCAAGACCACGACGTCGCTCGCGCTGGCAACACAGGGCTTTGGCCTCTGCTCCGACGACGCCATGATCCTGAATGTCGCTTCTGGCAAGGTCGTCGCCTGGGGCTTGCCGCGCGCCGTAAAAATCCACCAGAAGACTGCCGAAATGATCCCGCAGGTGGCGCGATGCCTTGGCCAGACGTGGGATCGCAACAGCGAACAGCCCGTCCCGCTTGAAAGGCTGAGTGGGATCGTTCGGGTCGAAAACGCGACCGCCCGGCCGGTGGCGGCCCTCCTGCACCTGGCGCGTTCCGCCGACAGCCAGACCCGGCTCGTCGCCATGGCCGGGACCGACGCAATGGTGGCGCTGGCAGTGGACAATGTCCGCACGGGCATGACCGGGCTGCTGCCCATGCAGAAGCGCCGGCTGGCGACCATCGGCGGGCTGGTCAATGCGGTGCCGACCTTCCGGCTGGAGGTGGGCGCGCGCCCGGCTGACGCTGCGGCGCTGATCAGCGCCACCCTGGATTGACGTCAAGTCAGGCTACTTGCGGCCTGGCCTTGGCCAATCTCTGGATCCACCGGAAGGCGTCGCGGCGCAGGCGCGAGCCCAGTCTGTCCCTGGAATTGACGCCGAGCAGCGTATTCGTGGTGATCAACCGCTTGGCCAGCCGTATCGAGAGATCGGGCTTGATCCGGGCGGCGAGTTCAAGCGCTCGGCTCTCCTTGAACAATTGGCCCGTCACATCGAGCACAACAGCCAGTTCGAGTTCGATGCCGGTCATGCGGGCAGCATCGAACAGGCATGTTTCCGCTTCCGGCGACTGCAGCGCCCGCACCCCTTGCAGCACGTCGACGCAAAGCTGCAGCCGGTGGAATTTGTGGCCGCCGGCGGCGTGAACGATGGCGATCGTCAGAAGAGCCGCCGGCGTGTCGGTCGCGTCGCCGTCAATGGCGCGCAATTCTGGGAAACCCAGCGACAGGCGCCGCCGCATGCCGGTGTCATGCACGAGGTCGCCATGCAGTTCGACCAGCAGGCTGGAATTCTCCTTTTCGAGCCATTTGAATTCCTGCAATTCGTAGGATTCGGCCTCGTTGCTGCCAAGCTCGAAGCCGCATGCCGCGATCACCCGGTTTGCCCTGGCCAGATTGGCGGGTTCGACGAGGATGTCGATATCGGTGAACGGCCTGTCGGCGACGTTGCGGTAGAGCTTTCGCGCGAAGGCCGGCCCCTTGACGATCCGCGCCGGAATATTGTCCGCCGCCAGTCCCTTCATGATGCGGTCGCCATGATACTTCAACAGCATCGACTGGCCGGTGGCGATCGTCGCTTTCTGGCGCAGGTCCTCCAGTTTGTCTCCCAACTCCTGATCCGATGGCAGTTGCGCGTCGCCGCTGAGCTTGCGCAGCATGATCGGCAGGACGCCATGGAATTCGGCGTTGTCGAGCAGCGACATCAGCGTCTTTGCCGACAAATTATCGACGTCGACAGTCGGCGCTTCCGGATCTGCGTAGCGCAGCAGCAGCTTTTCTTCGGCAGGGGTAAGCGGTGGCAGCATCAACCCGGACAATGTTGCGATTGAAGGGAAAGATGTTGCAGAAAAGCAGGGTGGAAGCCAGCTTTACATACCCCAGCGCAGCGCTGCCGTGTGTACCGGCGCATCCCAAAATCCGGTCGTCTCGTCGTCGAGCATGGTCAGCGTGATCGAGCAGCCGGCCATGTCGAGCGAAGTGACGTAGCAGCCGACCAGCGAACGGGCCACCGTCACGCCACGCTTCTCGAAGATCAGCCGTGCGCTGTTGTACATCAGATAGAGTTCCATCAGCGGCGTGCCGCCGAAGCCGTTGACGAACAGCAGCGCCGGACCCTTCGCCCTGTCCCCGAGATCGCCCAGGATCGTGGCACAGATCTCCTGCGCGATCGCATCGGCGCTTTTCAACGTGTCGCGCCGGCGGCCGGGCTCGCCATGGATGCCGACGCCGAACTCCATCTCGCCATCGCCGATATCGAAAGTCGGCTTGCCCGCCGCCGGCACGGTACAACTTGTCAGCGCCACGCCCATCGAGCGGGTTGCCGTGTTGACGCGGTCGCCCAGCGCCTTCAACGGCGCCAGCGCCAGGCCATGTTCGGCCGCCGCGCCGACGATCTTTTCCACCACCAGCGTGCCGGCGACGCCACGCCGGCCCGTCGTATAAGAAGAATTCTCGACGGCGACATCGTCATTGGTCACGATCTGCTGGACGCCTTCCGACATCTCGGCCGCCATGTCGAAGTTCATCACGTCGCCCTCATAGTTCTTGACGATGAACAGGCAGCCGGCGCCGGTGTCGACGGCTTGCGCCGCCGCCAGCATCTGGTCCGGTGTCGGCGAGGTGAACACCTGGCCGGGGCAGGCGGCGTCCAGCATGCCGTGACCGACAAAGCCGCCATGCAGCGGCTCGTGGCCGGAGCCGCCGCCCGAGATCAGCGCCACCTTGCCCGGCCGCAAGGTCTTGCGCCGGATGAATTTGTGCGCGTCGCCAAGCACCAGGATGTCGGCATGGGCGACCACGAATCCGTCGAGGCTCTCGGTCAGCACCGTGTCCACCGAGTTCATGAACTTCTTCACGATCGTCTCCTCCCGAAATAGGCCTTCCAAACAATTCCAGGAAAAGTGTGTCGCGTTTTTCCGGAATTGCGTAAAACAAAGCGTTCGATCAGCTACCCTTGCCAGTGATGCTGGTGATCTTCTGGATGAAGTCGTTTACCGCTTTGTCGAGCGCGGCGTTCTGCTTGTCGTCGCCGAAATCCGGCACGATCAGCGAGACATGCCGCGTCTTGCGCATGCCTGATGCGATCGACATTTTTCCCGGATGCGCCTGATGGTAGGCGGCGAGAAACTGGTCACGCTCGGCCGGGCTGAAATGGCACACCGAAAAGATAGCCGGCAAATGTTTTGACGGAATCGGGATCGAATAGGCCGGGCTGGAAATCTGCGTGACGAAGCTGCGGTGCTTGCCAAGCGCATCGGCAAGGCGCTGGCGCATGCCGGATGGGCGCTGGTCGATGACGTGCGACAGGATCGTCTTGTAGGCGCGGATCGCCTCCTCGGAGCCAGGTTCGGGTTTGATGTCGACCATGCCAGCCGCGCCTAGACAGAAACGTCCGCGATGGCTGCCTTGGCCATGGCGAGTTGCGCCGGAGCGACGGAAAGATCGCGCAGGCCGGCCTCGAGCAGTGACGGTATCGAGGCGGGATCGCCGCCGGCATCGCCGCACAGGCTGACCGGTATTTTTTCTCGTTCGCCAAACGCGGTCACGGCAGCGATCAGCCGCAGCACGGCTGGATGACGGACCGAATTGAGATGCGCCACGGCAGCGTTATCGCGGGCAGCCGCCATGACATACTGGGTGAGGTCATTGGAGCCGATCGAGAAGAAGGCGGCATCAGTAAAGGCTTCCGGCACGATCGCCACCGAAGGCACCTCGACCATGATGCCAAGCGGCGGCATCTTGTGCGCGATGCCGCGCGTGGCAAGCACCGCCTGCTCCTCGGCGAACATCGCCGCTGCCTGCCTGTATTCCTCAACAATGGCGATCATCGGGAACATCACTTTCAGACTGCCATGCACGGCGGCGCGCAGCAGCGCACGGATCTGTACACGAAACACCTCCGGTCTTGCCAGCGACAGCCTGATTCCGCGTTGGCCGAGGAACGGATTGCTCTCGTCGACCGTGAAGCCTGGCACCGGCTTGTCGCCGCCGGCATCGACGGTGCGGATCGTCACCGGCTTGTCGCCGGCCCACTCCAGCACCTTGCGGTAGGCGCGATACTGCGTCTCCTCATCCGGCAGCGACTTGCCGAACAGGAATTCGGTGCGCATCAGGCCGACACCGTCGCAGGTGGCGATGTCGATGCCGTCGACTTCGGACGGGTCGGCGATGTTGACCTGCACGCGTACCGGCGTGCCGGTCCTGGTCGCCGCCGGCCGCGCCAGGAAAGTCCCGGCTTGGTCGCGGCGCACCGTGAACGACGAAGACAATTGGCGGAAGGCGTCGATTTCAGCCTTGGACGGCAACAGCACGATGCCGCCATGTTCGGCATCGAGCAGTGCAATGCCGGCAAAGTGAGCCGGCAAAGCACCAAGCCCGACTATCATGGGCACGCCGCGCGAGCGCGCCAGCATGGCGACGTGGCTGGCTGTGCTGCCCGCCTTCAGCGCGATGCCGCCGCCGCTGCTCCAGTCGGATTCGAGAAAGCGCGTCGGCGCGATGTCCTCGCCGTAGAGAATGGCGCCGGCTGGAACCTGGACGTCACCAGCCTCGGTCAGTGCCCGCAGCACCTGATCCCTGATGTCGCGTATGTCGGCGGCACGTGCGCGAAAGTAATCCTGGTCGGAAGCATCGTAGCCGGCGATTTCGGCGTCGAGCGCCTGCCGCCATGCCTGATCGGCCGGCTGGCCGGCGTGGATAGCGGCAAAGGCCGGGCTGCTCAGCGCATCATCTTCCAGCATGGCGATCTGGAACTCGAGGATGTCGGCGGCGTCGCCTTCAGCCGCGTCTATCAATGCGGTGAGGCGGCCCGCCGCGATGGCGATTGCGGTTTCGAGCGCCGCCTTCTCGTCGTCGGCCGTTTCTTTGCCGACATAGGAGCCGACAGTCTGGTCGAGATCGAACAGCGGCCCTTCGGCATAGCCGGCCGAGGCCGAAATGCCTTGCAGCCTAAGCGGTTCGGACATGGTCCGTGCCTTCGTCGAAATCGCGGCGCACCAGCTCGACCAGCGCATCGACGGCATCATCGGCGCCGTCGCCGCTGGCCCTGATATGCAGCAGCGTGCCTTTCGGCGCCTTGGCCGCCATCACCTTGACGATGCTCTTGGCGTCGAACCATGGCCCGTTGGCGGCCAGCGCTATTTCCACCTCGGCGGCGAAAGTCTTGGCCAGCTTGGTGAACTTCACCGAAGGACGCGCGTGCAGGCCCACCTCGTGGGTGACGACAACGGTCGCTTCGGCGGATGCGGACATGTCTTCAAGCTTCCCGTTCACTCACGACGGCGACAATTCGTGCGCCGTCGCCACCACTTCCCTGAGCGAGGCGCCGCCTGAGGCCTCGGTCGCCGCCATCACCGCGCCTTCGACGATCGGCGCGTTGCAGACGATGATCTTGTGCGAGCGTGGCTCGCCGATCATCTCCACCGCCATTTCCGAGTTGGTCTCGGCGCCGCCGAGATCGACCAGAATGGCGACACCGGCTTCCGACCAGGCCTTGTCGATGGCGCCCATGATCGCTTCGACATTGGTGCCGAGCCCGCCATGGCCGTTTCCGCCACACCATGCAAGCGGCACTTCGTCGCCCACCATCTGCCGCACCATGTCGGCCGTGCCCTCGGCAACCAGCGGCGAATGCGAAACGATGACGATGCCGACATTGCTCATGGCTGACCTTCCAGCGTCTCGACGATCGTGCGCACCAGAAGCGCGGTCGAACGTGCACCGGCATCCATGTGGCCGATCGAGCGGTCGCCAAGGAACGAGGCGCGGCCACGCAAGGCTTTCATAGGCACGGTCGCCTCGGCCGCGGCGTCGGCGATATCGGCGATTTCAAGAGCTGTCTTTCCCTGCAGCAGCGCGTCATGCACCGGCTGCAGCACGTCGAGCATGGTTTTTTGTCCAATCTGCGATTTGCCCCGCGCGGCCACCGCTTCGATCGCTTTGCCGAACGCCGCCGTCAGATTGGTCCGATCAGGCACCGCTGAAATCTCCTTGCCGAGCGCCAGGAACAGGGTGCCGAACAGCGGGCCGGAGGCGCCGCCGACCGTCATCACCAGCTTGGTGCCGATCGCCTTCAGGGCATCGGGCAGCGGTTTGGCCGAAAATGCTTCGGCTTCGGAGCGCACGGCCTCGAAGCCGCGCTTCATGTTCAGCCCGTGGTCGCCGTCGCCGATCGCCTGGTCGAGCGCCGTCAACTCCTCGGCGTGAGCGGCAATGGTATCCGCAGCGGCCGCGATCAGCCGGGCAAGGTTCAATGCCGCCATGTCACCCGCATTCCCGGTTTCCATGCCGCCCGCAGTATCGAAAGAACGCTCATTCGACAACTGGAGCATGAATCAGGCCGCTTCGTGGAGCGCGGCCGCCGCCGCGAAAACCTCGGCCACTGCATAGGCGCCGGGGTCGGCCACGCCTTGCAGCTTGCTGCCGACATAGGCGGACCGCCCGGATTTTGCCCTGTCCATGGCAGCGGTGGCCTCGGCACCATGGCGAGCCGCGATAGCCGCTTCGTCCAGGCTCTTGGCATCGAGCGCTCTGAGGGCAGGCTCCAGGGCATCGACCATTGTACGATCCCCCATCCTTGCGCCGCCATAAAAGGTCATCCGCTCAAGGCCGGCAAGCAGCGCCTTGGCCAAGCTCGCGCCGCTATCCAGAGCCTGCGCCGCCGCCGTGAAGAAGATCGACAGCAGCACGCCGCTGGAGCCGCCCATCGAGGCGCTCAGAATGTCGCCCATCGCGCCAAGGGTCGCCGCCGGCTCGGCAAGCGGCAGCGCATCAAGCCGCTCGAGGATGCTGCGCGCGCCGGTCGCCACCGTCGAGCCCGTGTCGCCGTCGCCCGCCTTGGCGTCGAGCCCGTTCAACGTGGTTTCCAGCGCGATCAGCCGTTCGCAGATGGTGACGAGAAGAGAGCGGGTCCGTGCATCCTGGCTGGGCTTGCGTGCCGCGCTCTGTCCGGCCGCTTTCGCCATCGGCACGACGGCAGGCGGCACAACCGGCTTTGCCGGCATCCAGGCGTGCGGACCGACCGGCGCCTGCAAGGCCGTCTCGCGCGCGGGGTCGAGCCGGATCAGCGACAGCGAGAAGCCGTTCATGTTGAGCGCCGTCATCAGCGGGCCCGGGCCGATCGCCAGCTTGATGGTTTTGGCCAGCGGCGATGCAAGCACTGCGTTGGCGATAACGGACATTTCGAGCGGCGGCACCGAACCGAGATTATTGATCAGCAAGGCGTGGCCGGCCTTGGGATCAAGCCGTGCCGCTAGGCGCGCCGCCATGATCGCCACCAGCCTGTCGGCGCTCTGCACCGCAATCCGCTCAACGCCCGGCTCGCCATGAATGCCGAGGCCGAGTTCACCATCGTTCTCGCCGAACCTGTCTTCGTGCGGCTGGCCGGGAATCGAGCAGGACGACAGCGACATGCCGAGCGAAACAACGTCCTTCGCTGCCGCTCGCGCGACAGCCGCTATATCGGCAAGATCGTGCCCGGTCTCCGACAGGTGGCCTGATATCTTGTGGACGAACAAGGTGCCGGCAACGCCGCGCGGCTGGGCAATGTCGGGCAGCGCGATGTCGTCGGCGACGATCACCATCTCGACGGCAAAACCCTCGGCGCGCGCCTTCTCTGCCGCGAGGCCGAAATTGAGACGGTCGCCGGTGTAGTTCTTGACGATCAGCAGGCAGCCGGCCGAACCGGTGACCGCGCGAATCGCTGCCAGCACCGCCTCAACGCTTGGCGAGGCAAAGATCTCGCCCGAAACCGCCGCCGTCAGCATGCCCTTGCCGACGAAGCCGGCATGGGACGGTTCGTGCCCGGCCCCGCCGCCGGAGACGACGCTGACTTTCGTCCTGTCCCAGTCGGTGCGCAGGATGACCTTGATCTCGGGATAGCCGTCGAGGCGCGCGAGATCGCCGGAGCCGATGGTCCTTAACAGGCCGTCGAGCGCCTCGGTGACGATCGTTTCCCTGCGGTTGAAAAAGTGCTTCATCGAATTCGTCCCGTACTGGCAAAGTCAAAACCGGTGCTGAATCACCGAAAACCGCTCACATCAATCGCTGTCCGTCGGCGCCGAAATACAGCGGCGCCCGGTAGCGGATCACCACTTTGTCGCCCTGCGCCAGATCCGTGTCGGGATCGGTCAGCGTCACCAGTTTCTTGGTCCCCACCGTCACATGCAGATGGTTCTGGTCGCCGAGATGCTCGACCCAGTCGACGACGCCATCGGCATGGCCATTCGCCGCCTTCTCGATCGTCAGATGTTCGGTGCGTGCGCCGATCGTCTTGGTGCCGGCCGGCGCGCCGCCGTCGGGCAGCAACCCCGTCGGCAGAAGATTGATAGCCGGTTGGCCGAGCCTTGCCGCGACATGCAGGTTTGCCGGCTCGGAATAAATGGTTCGCGGCGAGCCGATCTGCACCAGCACGCCCTCAGCGAGGATGCCGATGCGGTCTGCCATCGTCATCGCCTCGATCTGATCATGGGTAACGTAGAGCATGGTGGCGCCGAGTTCGGTCTGGATGCGCTTCAGCTCGAGCCTGAGATCGCCGCGCAGCTTGGCATCGAGCGACGACAGCGGCTCGTCCATCAGGTAGATCGAAGGCTTGCGCACCAGCGCCCGGCCGATGGCAACGCGCTGCATTTCGCCGCCCGAAAGCTTGGTCGAGCGATTGGCGAGCTTGTGATGGATGCGCACCATCCTGGCCACCTCCTCGACCCGGCGGCGGATCTGCTCTTCCGGCATCTTTCGGGCCGGTGAGCGCAGCGGGAAGGCGAGATTGTCGAACACCGACAGATGCGGATAGAGCGAATATTGTTGGAACACAAAAGCCGTGTCGCGCTCCGCCGGCGACAGTGTCGTGGCATTGTGTCCGCCGATCTCGATCGTGCCGGTATCCGGCCGTTCCAACCCGGCGATGAGCCGCAGCGTCGTCGTCTTGCCGGCCCCGGTCGGCCCGAGCAGCACGACGAATTCACCATCTGCTATGTGCAGGTCGAGGCCGTCGACGGCGACATGGTCGCCGAAACTCTTGGTCACGTTCTTGATGTGCACCTCAGCCATGCTGGGCCCTCCGCTCCGAGGCGACATCGTGGATCGCGGTTCTCACCGCGCGGCCGGACCCCTTCTCGAACAGCGACAGCCGCGCGCTGCTCAGCGTCAGGCCGACATGATCGCCGGTCGAGAGCCGGATTTCAGCCGGCACGCGCGCCTTGATGATGCCGTCCGCCGTCTCCACCGCGACGATCTGCGTGGTGCCGAGATATTCGGTGCCATAGATGGCGCCACGCAGCTTGGAGGCGTCGTCGAAGCGTATGTGCTCCGGGCGGATGCCGAGCGCCATGTCGCTCGGTGCGATGTCCTCGCGCACCTCCGGCACCGCCACCTTTGCACCTTGCACGATGATCTCCCTGGCGCCCTTGGCGAGTCCGCCGCCAAATCCCAGAAAGTTCATCGGCGGCGAGCCGATGAAGTCGGCGACGAACATGGTCGCCGGGCGGTCGTAGATTTCGCGTGGGCTTCCGAATTGTTCGATGACACCATGGTTCATCACCGCGATCTTGTCGGCCATCGACATCGCTTCCATCTGGTCGTGCGTGACATAGACCGTCGTGGCGTGGATGCGGTTGTGCAGCTCGCGCAGCTCGCGGACCATCAGATCGCGGAATTCGGTGTCGAGCGTGCCGAGCGGCTCATCCATCAGGAAGCATTTTGGCCGCCGCACGATGGCGCGGCCGAGCGCGACGCGCTGGCGGTCGCCGCCGGCCAGGCCGGAGACGGATTTGTTGAGCAGATGGTCGATGCGCAGCAGCTTCGCCGTCTCCTCGACACGGGTGCGGATTTCGGCCGAAGGCATGCCTTGCGCCAGGAGCGGGAAGCCGATGTTCTTGCGCACATTCATGTGCGGATAGAGCGCGAAGAGCTGGAAGACGAAGGCGATGTCGCGCTCGCGGGCCCGCAGCATGGTGACGTCGTCGCCGCCGAGCAGGATCTGGCCGCCGGTCGGCAATTCGAGCCCCGCGATCATGCGCAAGGTCGTCGTTTTGCCGCAGCCCGACGGGCCGAGCATGACGAAGAACTCGCCATCCTCGACGACGAAGTTGGAATCCTGCACGGCGACGAAATCGCCGAAGGCCTTTCTCAGGTGCTGGACGCGAATTTCGGCCATGATTATTCCGGGAATTTCGAGACGATGATGAACATCACGGTGCCGGCGAGCATGGTGATGAAGGAATAGGTGTAGAGCGACAGCGCGAAGGGCTGGAACAGCATCAGGAAGCCGATGGCGATTAGTGCCGTCGCGATGTTTTCCATCAGCCCGCGCCTCGCCCAGACCGGCCAGCGCGATTTGCTTTTCTGTGGCTTGGTCATGCTCATTTGCGCACCGCACCGAAGGTGATGCCGCGCAGCAATTGCTTGCGAAGCAGAATGGTGAAGACCAGGATCGGCACCAGGAAGATCGTCGTGCCTGCCGCCACCGCCGGCCAGTCCTGGCCGCCTTCGCCGATGATGGTCGGGATGAAGGGCGGCGCAGTCTGCGCGGTGCCGGAAGTCAGGAGTGCCGCGAACGCATACTCGTTCCAGGCGAAGATCAGGCAGAAGATGGCGGTCGCGGCAATGCCGGTCGTCGCCTGCGGCAGCACTGTGCGCCAGAAGGCCTGCAGCCGCGTATAGCCGTCGATCATCGCCGCCTCCTCATATTCGCGCGGGATCTCATCGATGAAGCCTTTCAGCAGCCATACAGCCAGCGACACATTGACTGCCGTGTAGAGCAGGATCATGCCGAGCGCCGTGTCCGACAAGCCAAGCTCGCGGTACATCAGGTAGATCGGAATGGCGACAGCGATCGGCGGCATGAAGCGCGTCGACAGGATGAAGAACAAAAGGTCGTCGGCGAGCGGCACCTTGAAGCGCGAGAAGCCATAGGCAGACAGCGTGCCGAGGAACACGGCGCAGAAGGTCGAACCGAAGGCGATGATCAGCGAATTGACGAAGCGCGGCAGGAAGTTGGACGGGCCGGCGATCACCATGTTGCGCTTGCGCGTGGTCTCGTCGCAGAAGCCCGTCGCGGGACCCAGCGAGTTGATGTATTCCGGCGTCTGCCGCGTCCGCGTCGTGAACAGATTGCAGTAGCCTTCGAGGCTGGGCTGGAACAGGATCTTGGGCGGATAGGCGATCGAATCCGGCGGCGTCTTGAAGCTGGTGGCGAAGATCCACAGCAGCGGCACGATCGAGATCAGCGCGTAGAGCACGATGATCGTGCCGGCGATGCGCTTCGAATTCGTGGACGGTGCGACGACCGAGTGGGCAGTGGTCAGGCTCATCTCTGCTTCACCTTGTTGAGCGCCTTGACGTAGATGTTGGCAAGGCCGAACACCGCCACGAAAAGAATGATGGCGAAGGCAGAGGAATAGCCCGTGCGCCAGCTCTCGAAGGCCTGCCGCTTCAGCGTTATCGAGGCGACCTCGGTGGTCGAGCCCGGCCCGCCGCCGGTCAACAGATTGACCATGTCGAACATCTTGAAGTTCTCGATGCCGCGAAACAGCACAGCCAGCATGATGAAGGGCAGCGCTATCGGCAGCGTGATCGACCAGAATTGCCGCCAGTTGGAGGCGCGGTCGACCTCGGCCGCCTCGTAGATGTATTCGGGGATCGAGCGTAAGCCGGCGAGGCAGATCAGCATCACGTAGGGCGTCCACATCCACGTGTCGACGATGATGATCGACCACGGCGCCAGCGACACGTTGGAGAGCATCTGGATATCGGTTGGCGGGATCCTCGTGACGAAGGAGATGGCGTAGGCGAACAGGCCGATCTGCGGCTCGTAGAGGAAGCGCCAGAAATTGCCGACCACCGCCGGCGACAGCATCATCGGCACCAGGATCAGCGTCGTCCAGAAGGCATGGCCGCGAAACTTCCTGTCGATCAGCCAGGCCAGCGTGAAGCCGATCAGCGTCTGCAACAGGATGGTCCAGAACACGAAATGCGCCGTCGTCTGCATGGCGATCCAGATATCCTTGTCGCCGAGGATGCGCTGGTAGTTGGCGAAGCCGAGATTCTTCACCACCTCGTTCGGCCGGTTGGCCCGGTAGTTGGTGAACGACAGATAGATCGCCCAGAACAGCGGAAAGATGTTGATGGCCAGCAGCAACAGGATCGTCGGCGAGATGAACAGCCAGGCGAGGCCCTTGTCGCTGATGCCCCGGACCTTGCCGGCCAACGGTTCCGGGGTCGCCCGGGCAACGTTCTCCGCAGTCCGATTGAGCATGGTGAGTCCTGCTTCGGTCACTTGGTCGTCTCTGTCATGGAATTTATCTGAACTGCGTCCCGTGCCAAGGGCGGCACGGGACGCTAGGGCCCTAGCTCGGGAGGAGCCGGGGTTACATCTTGCCGTCGTCCTGGAAGACCTGCGTCCAGTCCTTGACCAGGCCGTCGAGCGCATCCTTGGCCGAGCCCTGGCCGGCCACGACATAGTCATGGAAGCGTTTCTGCGAAGCCTGCAGCAGCGGTGCGTAGCTCGGCTCGGCCCAGAAGTCCTTCACGATGGCCATCGAGTCGAGGAAGGTCTGCGCGTAGGGCTGGCTGGCCGGGAACTTCGGATCCTTGACCACCGCGTTGAGGCAGGAATAGCCGCCGAGGGACCACCATTTGGCCTGCACGTCCTTGTTGGCGAACCACTTGATGTATTTCAGCGCCGCCTCCTGCTTGTCGGAATAGGACACTACCGAGATGCCCTGGCCGCCGAGCTGGGCGAACTGCTCACCGTCGGGACCCTTCGGGTTGACGAAGTAGCCGATCTTGTCGCCGCCGACATTCTCGTCCTTCTGCAGGCCCGGCCATGTGAAGGCGAAGTTCATGTGCATCGCCACCTGGCCGGATTTGAAGGCATCGACGCCTTCGCCCATGTAGCTGTTCGACGCGCCCGGAGGGGTACAGCAATCATAAAGCGCCTTGTAGAATTCCAGGCCCTTCACCGACTTGTCGGAGTTGACGAAGCCTTCCATCTCGTAGGGCTTCTTCGGGTTTTCGTACTGGAAGCCGTAGCTGTAGAGCACGTCCATGGCGCCCATGGTGATGCCTTCCGAGCCGCGCTCGGTATAGATCGAGGCGCCGTAGACGGTCTTGCCGTCAATCTCGCGCTTCTGGAAGAACTCGGCGACCTGCTTCAACTGGTCGAAGGTGGTCGGCGGACCGAGATCCCAGCCGTACTTCTCCTTGAATTCCTTCTGCAGCTCCGGCTTGGAGAACCAGTCCTTGCGATAGGTCCAGCCGACGACGTCGCCCATGGCTGGCAGCGCCCAGTAGTTCGGCGTGTTCTTCGGCCATTCCGAATAGCCGACGACGGTTGCCGGCACGAAGTCGTCCATGCTGATCTTCTCCTTGTCGAAGAAGTCGTTCAGCTTGACATAGTGGCCGTTCTCGGCCGAACCGCCGATCCACTGGCTGTCGCCGATGATCAGGTCGCACAATTTGCCGTGCGAATTCAGCTCGTTGAGGAAACGGTCTGCATAATTGGTCCACGGCACGAACTCGAATTTCATGCCGATGCCGGTTTCCTTGGTAAAATCCTTGGACAGTTCGACAAGCGCGTTGGCCGGGTCCCAAGCGGCCCAGCACAGCGTCAGGTCTTCAGCGTGCGCGACATTCGAGACGGCTGTCGACGCTGTGATCGCCGAGGTCAGTCCCAACGCCAGTTTCAAGCTCGATTTCATGACTTCCTCCCATTTGCGAAACGCGCCCGGATGACGGTTTCAAAAAGCCCTCAACCCCTCTCCTCAGGGGCCCAAACATGGCGGCGCGGTCACGCTGCGGATGTTTAGTAATTTGTTTAGTGATGCAATTTTTACTAAACAAGGCAAGCGAATTCGTTGCTGCGCCGCAGCATGCTTATGGCGATGTCTGAAAACCTTGGGAAAAGCGCGGGTCGCTGGTCGGCCTACCGAAGCTCTTCAGGCCGATTCTGACCAGGACGTGGGGCAGCCTTGGTTTTCAATCCACCCTTCTGGTGCTCACCATCACCTTGCGGATTGGCGGCGCCGGCGGCAGCAGCGCGCGGATATCGGCGAACGGGAACGACGGTTCGAAACGGAACGCTTCGGCCGATGAGCCTTGCGCGCTGTTGCACTGGCCGGCGCGAAAGGCGTTCTGTGTCCGCGCGATGTCGACGAAGCGGTCGGGATCCTGCGACTGATGCATTCGGATCGCCTCAGCTTTGACGTCGGCATACCCGGAAATGTCGACGTAGTGCGTCGGCGAAAAACCGGTGCCGCCCATCGTGTCGGCATGCAGCACCGGGACGGCGAAAGACGCCGCGATGCGCACGCCGTCCGACAGCGCGCGATGGTCGGCGTGATAGTCGTTGGGCGCATGCGTGATCACCAGATCCGGGCCGGTTTGACCAATCAGTGCTTTCAGAGCTCCGATCAGCGCTGCATCGGCCACCAACTCGCCGTCCGGGAAGTCGAGGAAGCGTGGCATTGCGCCTACCAGCGCAGCCGCGGCCGTTGCTTCATCGCGACGGACACGAGCGAGAACAGCGGGATCACTCGTGCCGCCCCTGGCACCATCCGTGGCCATGGCAAAAGTGAGCTCTGCGCCTTGCGCGGCATAGGCGGCCATCGTACCGAACATGAAGATCTCGATGTCGTCCGGATGCGCACCGAGCGCTAGGATTTTCAAATCACTCTCTCCCCGGAACTGGAACAACGTGACGAACGGAATCCTGCTCGCCCTGATCGCCTACGCAAGCTATTCGGGCAGCGATGCCGTTGTCAAAAGCCTGGGCGGTCAGCTCACGATCTTCGAGATCGGCTTTTTCATAACCTTGTTCGCGGGCTTCTTCCTATTCTTCACGCGACCTGCGGGCGAACGCTGGCGCGATTTCTGGCGCACCAAAAGGCCATGGGCGGTGCAGGCGCGCGCCTGGGCGGGTATCGCTTCCGGCGTGCTCAGCGTCTACGCCTTCACCACCATTCCGCTGGCCGAGTCCTATGCGCTGATCTTCCTGGCGCCGCTCTGCGTCACCATCCTCTCCACGGTGATCCTCAAGGAGAAGGTCGGCCCCTGGCGCTGGCTGGCGGTGGTCGCCGGTTTTGCCGGTGTCATGCTGGTGGTGCGGCCTGGCTTTCGCGAGCTCAATCTCGGCCATCTTGCCGCCTTCGGCGTTGCCTTCCTCGCCGCCATCAGCGTCATCCTGATGCGCTCGCTGGCGCAGCAGGAAAAGCGCACCACCATGCTCGGCGTGCTGGTCGGTTGCGGCCTGCTGTTCAACGGCATCGGTGCCGCCGCCACCGCCTTCACTGTTCCCAGCGGAAAGCAGTTGCTGTGGCTGGCAATGGCCGGAGCCTTCACCGCAGGTGGACAATTCCTTCAACTGCTGGCCATGAAATACGCGCCCGCCAACCGCGTTGCGCCGACGCATTATTCGCAGATCGCCTGGGCGGTGGTCCTCGGCGCGTTGTTCTTCCAGGAATATCCGGACGGGCTGTCGCTGGTTGGTCTGGCGGTCGTTGGCGGCGCCGGCCTGTTGACCATGGTGCGGGAGGAAGCGCGGCTGGGCACCGTGCGCTGGAACCCGTTTTCGCGCACCCGGCTTTGAACCGTCTCTGGTTGCGCCGTGGCCACAACCGCTGATATGCGGGCGCCATGACCACAAAACCCCTGCCGGAGCTTCCTGTATCTGCCGTGCTGCCGGCGCTGAGGGAAGCGCTCGGCCATGGCAACAGCGCCGTGCTGGTGGCGCCGCCGGGCGCCGGCAAGACGACGCTGGTGCCGCTGGCGCTGCTTGACGCGCCTTGGCTCGGCGCCGGCAAGATCATCCTGCTTGAACCGCGCCGCCTCGCCGCCCGCGCCGCCGCCCGCCGGATGGCTGAATTGCTTGGTGAGGAACCTGGCGCCACCGTCGGCTATGCCATGCGCATGGAAAACCGCATTTCGGCAAAGACCAGGATCGTAGTCGTCACCGAAGGCGTGCTGGCGCGCATGATCCTCGACGATCCCGAATTGCCCGGCGTTTCGGCTGTCATTTTCGACGAATTCCACGAGCGTTCGCTCGATGGTGATTTTGGGCTCGCACTGGCGCTCGACGTGCAGGGTGCGCTGCGGCCGGACCTGCGCTTGGCTGTGATGTCGGCAACGCTCGACGGCGCGCGGGTCGCGAAACTGCTGTCGGGTGCGCCGGTGATCGAGAGCGAGGGGCGCGCCTTTCCTGTCGACATCCGCTACGACGAGCGCCCTACCGGCATTGCCATCGAGGACGCGATGGCCAAGGCGATCCGCACAGCCCTTGCCGACGAGATCGGCAGCGTGCTTGCCTTCCTGCCCGGCCAACGCGAGATCGAGCGAACCGCCGAGCGGCTGGCCGGCAAGGTCGGCACTGAAACCGACATCGTGCCGCTCTACGGCATGCTCGACGGCAAGGCGCAGGACGCCGCGATCAAGCCGGCGCCTTCAGGCCGCCGCAAGGTGGTGCTGGCCACCTCGATCGCCGAAACCTCGATCACCATCGACGGTGTGCGCGTCGTCATCGATTCCGGCCTGTCGCGCCTGCCGCGCTATGAGCCGGCCAGCGGCCTCACCCGGCTGGAAACCGTGCGTGTCAGCAAGGCTTCCGCCGACCAGCGCGCCGGCCGTGCCGGGCGCACGCAGGCTGGCGTCGCCATCCGGCTGTGGCGGGCGGAGCAGACGGCTGCACTTCCCACTTTCACGCCGCCGGAAATCCTCGAGGCCGATCTGTCCGGACTGCTGCTCGATTGCGCTGCCTTTGGCGTTGCCGATCCGGCAGGGCTCGCCTTTCTCGATCCGCCGCCTGTTCCGGCCCTTAGTGAGGCAAGGGCACTGCTGCGCGCGCTGGATGCCATCGACGAGACGGGCCGCCTGACGGAGGCGGGTGCAGCGATGCGCAAGCTCGCTCTGCCGGTGCGGTTGGCGCACATGGTTGCCGAGGCAGCCGGCAGCGGCCATGCCTTCGAGGCGGCGATGCTTGCGGTGCTGCTCACCGAACGCGGTCTTGGTGGCGACGGCGCCGATCTGGAGCGACGGCTGATGCGCTTTCGTGGGGAAAGATCTCCGCGCGCTACCGCCGCCAAGCAGCTCGCCGAACGGCTGGCGCGGCAGGCCGGCACCTCTTCACCCTCCCCCTTGTGGGGAGGGTCGATCCGCGAAGCGGAGCGGGGGGGGGGGGGGGCGCGGGGGGGCCCCCCCCCCCCGCCAGGGGGGGTTTA
>NZ_JAMYLI010000021.1:0-127584 GCF_040317955.1 Mesorhizobium sp. M1342
TATCGACAACCGAGCGCTTGAAACTCTCGCTGTATTTGGACATGCAAAACCCCCGAAGGTTGTGTCCAACTTTCGGGGGTCAGTTAACGGTCACGGGACCTTTTTCAGTGCAGGCGCCGGCAATGGCAAGCGGCAATGCTATTCCTGGTCCGCAACCTTGCGGCGACGAGCTGGCTTGGCGGTCGGGCTCTTTTTGACGGGAGCCGTTTCACGATGCCCCATATCGCGTATCTCGAGCGCCTTTTCGCATTTGGCCATGTAGTCGCGCGACATAGGCAGCGTATCGTTCTTCTTGGTGATCTGGATCTGGAAGATGACCAGGTCCTGCCAGCGGAAGGCGGCTTCCGAGGCCGCCAGATAGAATTCCCACATGCGGCAGAAGCGCTCGTCATAGATCGCCTTGGCCTTGTCGCGGTTGGCAGCGAAGCGCTCGCCCCAGTGCTTCAGCGTATCGGCATAGTGGAGCCGCAGGATCTCGACGTCGGTGACGACCAGGCCCGACTTTTCGATCGCCGGCATGACTTCCGAGAGCGAAGGGATATAGCCGCCCGGGAAGATGTATTTGCGGATGAATGCGCTGGTCGCCCACGGCACGCCGGAACGACCGATCGTGTGCAACAGCATCACGCCATCGGGCTTGAGCAGCGTCGCGCTCTTGTCGAAGAACGTACGGTAGTGGTTGACGCCGACATGCTCGAACATGCCGACCGAGACGATGCGATCGAAACGCTCGTTGAGTTCGCGGTAGTCCTTGAGCTCGAAATGCACGCGGCTTTCCAGCCCTTGCGCGTGCGCCCGGTCGGTGGCGACGCCATGCTGCTCGGTCGACAGCGTCACGCCCTGCACGTCGACGTCGAACGCCTTGGCGAGGTAGAGGCCAAGCCCGCCCCAGCCGGAGCCGATGTCGAGCACCGTCTGGCCGGCTTTCAGCCGGAGCTTGGCGGCGATGTGGCGCTTCTTGGCGGCCTGCGCTTCGTCCAGCGTCATGTCCGGCTGCTCGAAATAGGCGCAGGAATACTGCATGTCCTGGTCGAGGAAGAGCCGGTAGAGGTCGCCCGACAAATCGTAGTGGCGCTGCACGTTGCGGCGCGAGCGCGAGGCGGTGTTGATCTGCTGCAGGCGGCGGAAGGCGTGGCGCAGCCCTTCGATGGCCTTCGACCAGGTGGCGTCGATGCCGCCGCTGCCCATGTTCTGGAAAGCGATGCGCATCACGCCCAGCACCCCGCCTTCGAGGATGTCGAGTTCGCCGTCCATGTAGGATTCCGGAACCGCCAACATTGGATCGAAGGTGATGGCGCGCTCGGCATGCGCCGTCTTGATATGCATGTGCACCGGTTCGCCGCTGCCGTCGCCGAAAACCACAGCCGAGCCCTTGGGGCCGGTCACCTTGAGATTGCCGGTGCGCACCAGGCGGTCGAGAACGCGCTTCAACAGAATATTCATGACCAAATGTCCCCTCTCGGCCAGACAGGCTGCCTTGGCGCGTGACCGCGAAAATCGGGATCGATTTCGCCGGGGGTCTTGCGCCGAACCAAAGTTGCACAGCGTGCTTTGCGCGGCCAAAGGACGCGCTACGCCATAGTCTGCAACAATATATAGGGGTTCGAAAAGTTCCATTTGGCACAAAAATGCCCGGGCGAGAGACCCGGGCATTGGTCCAGCATGGCTGGATGACGGCAAAGTGATCGGAGCTTGGCTTTAAGTCGTGATCAGCCCATGGCTCCAATCGTCTTGCGAAGTGTGATCAGGCGTTGTCTTCGCCGCCCTCGAACTCGGTGTTCGGATCGAAGAAGTTCTCCGGCCGGGCGTTGTCGTTGATGTCGTCGCCATAGATGGCTTCGGCGGTGGTCAGTGTCTCGCCTTTGGCCTGGCGCTCGGCTTCGTCGGCCGTGCGGGCGATGTTGAGCGTGACGGTGACCTCGACTTCCGGATGCAGCGCGATCGCCACATTGGTGACACCGATGGTCTTGATCGGCTGGTTGAGCAGGATCTGGTTGCGGTTGATCGAGAAACCTTCCGCCGTCAGCAGATCGGCGATGTCGCGGGTCGAAACGGAACCGTAAAGCTGCCCGGTTTCGCCGGCGGAGCGGACGGCGATGAAGCTCTTGCCGTCGAGCTTTTCGGCGATCTGGGCCGCTTCCGACTTGCGCTCGAGGTTACGGGCTTCGAGTTGGGCGCGCTGGCCTTCGAACTTCTTCTTGTTGGCTTCGTTGGCGCGCAGCGCCTTGCCCTGCGGCAGCAGGAAGTTACGGGCAAAGCCGTCCTTGACCTTGACGGTGTCGCCCATCTGGCCGAGGCGGGAAACGCGTTCGAGAAGAATGACGTCCATGGTTTTGTTCCTTCGGTTGGGCGCCAATCGATCGATGAGATCGACGCCGAATGTCTTGGAACAGGTCAGGAAGCTTGAGCGCCCGGGGGCGCTGGTGACGCTGTCCTGCCTGTCGCGGCAGTTAGAGGTCTTTGACCTCAACCCGGGATTTGATGTTCGACCCTGCGGCGCCCGTCGCCGTGGGAGAAGAGCGGGCGGCGAGCCGCCCGCATTGGCGCTATTAACGAACCACGTAGGGCAGCAGGCCGAGGAAGCGGGCGCGCTTGATCGCCTTGGCGAGTTCGCGCTGCTTCTTCTGGCTGACGGCGGTGATGCGCGACGGCACGATCTTGCCGCGCTCCGAAATGTAGCGCTGCAGCAGACGCACGTCCTTGTAGTCGATCTTGGGCGCGTTGGCGCCGGAGAACGGGCAGGTCTTGCGGCGGCGATGGAACGGGCGCCGGGTCGGGATCTGATTGATGTCGACCATTATTCTGCACCCCCTTCAAAGCCTTCGCGCGGACGGCGCGGGCCACGATCGGCACCAGCGTCGCCGAACGAGCGCGGCGGACGATCGCCACGGTCGCCGCGATCACGATCGCCGAACGAGCGCGGACCACGATCGCCACGGTCGCGGTCGCCGAAGCCGCCGCGTTCCGAGCGCTCTTCGCGCTTCTGCATCATGGCCGACGGGCCTTCCTCATGCGCCTCGACCTTGATGGTCAGGAAACGCAGCACGTCTTCGGACAGGCCCATCTGGCGCTCCATCTCGTTGAGCGCGGCCGCCGGGCAATTCAGGTCCATCAGCGTGTAGTAAGCCTTCCGGTTCTTGTTGACCCGGTAGGTGAGGGACTTCAGTCCCCAGTTCTCGACCCGGCCGACGGACCCGCCATTCGCGGAGATGACACCCTTGTACTGTTCGACAAGCGCATCGACCTGCTGCTGCGAGAGGTCCTGCCGGGCAAGAAACACATGTTCGTAAAGAGCCATTATGTCTTATGCCTTTCTTCGTTTCTCTCCCGGTTCCCGGCGGCAAAAGCCTCTGCAACTTCTCGGACCCGCAAACCCTCGAAGGGGCAGGGGGAAGAAAGGAGCATGACGAGACGGTCGAGAGCGGAGACACGGGAGGCGGAAGCACTTCCGGCTTCACACGAAGGTTTTCGAAAAGACCTCCGGCCCTCCGTTCAGCCCCCAGCAAGGACCGGCAGATTGCGGGCGTCTATACAGCAATCCGACCGTAAAGCAAGGGCAAGCGGCATTCCCGTGTGTCCCACGTGACGATCGGGGAGCAGCAACGGCGGAAGTTGTGGTTTCCGGGAACCACGTCTTAACCACACTAGAAGGTTGTGTGGAGTTGAAGCCCAGCCGTCAACGGTCGATTCATCATGGAAGGCGCAAAAGCCCGGACGACCGCACAAAAGCGGCAAGCATTTCCGGGGGTAAGGATGCTTCTCGACAAATTCTGGCGCTCGAAGAGCGGCAATTTCACGCTTGTGCTGGCACTGGGTTTGCCGGTCATCCTGACAGCAGTCGCTTTCGCAACCGATGTTTCGACCCTTATGCGGGCCAAGAGCAATTTGCAAAACGCTCTCGATTCGGCAAACCTTGCTTCCTCGCACCTTGGCGATCTCGACATCACCCGCAATGACGCTTTCAACCGCTATTTCCAGGCCAACATCGTCGGTCATGGCGAGCTCGGCAATGCGCAGGCGACGTTGACTGTCGACAAGGGCGTCAACTTCGTCAAGACAAAGGCGGTTGCCTCGGCGGACGTCAATCTCAACTTCGCCTTCCTGTTCGGCGACAGCAAGCGCATCGTCGTCGATGCCTCGGCGGTCGAATCGAACAACCAGCTCGAAGTCGTGCTGGTGCTGGACAACACCGGCTCGATGGCCGGCGCGCGCATGACGGCGTTGAGGACGGCGACAAAATCGTTGCTCGACACGCTCGAAGCGGCGAAATCGCCGACGCGCAAGATCCGCGCCTCGCTGGTTCCTTTCGTAACCGCTGTCAACGTCAATGGCGACGGCTTCGATCCGTCCTGGATCGACATGGACGGCAAGTCCTCGACCAACGGCGTCAATTTTCCCGTCATCGACGGCAAGCGACCGAACCACATGGCGCTTTTCAAACAGCTCAAGAAGACCGGATGGACCGATGCCGGATGGAATGGCACCGGATGGAAGGGTTGTGTCGAGGCGCGGCCAGGCGCTTACAATATCTCCGACACGCCACCCGACACGGCCAAGCCCGACACGCTGTTCGTGCCGTACTTTGCGCCGGACGATCCCGAAGACGCCCAAAAGCCGTCTGGCGCCTATGGCAATTCGGACAAATACTACAACAACTCCTACCTCAACGATGTCAGCGACAAAACCAGGCTTGCCCAGTCGGGCATCAACATTCTGGGCATCGATCTCAGCAACCTGCTCGGCAACCTCATCGACCTTTTGTCACCCGATGACAGGGCTGCCAGGGAAAAGATCGCCAAATATGTTGCGCCCGCCAAGGAACTCATCACCGAGACCGGCTCTCCCATCACTATCGGCCCGAACCGTGCGTGTCCGACCCCGGTGGTCGCCCTGACCGACGATTTCGACAAGCTGCGCAAGGCAGCCAGTCAGATGACCGAGTGGAACGGTTCGGGCACCAATGTCTCCGAGGGCCTGTCATGGGGTATGCGGGTGCTGTCGCCCGCCGCGCCCTACACCGATGGAGCGCCGTGGAAGACGCCCGGCATCAGCAAGATCGTGCTGTTGCTCACCGACGGTGAGAACGTCGTCTATGGCGCCAGCCAACAGCCGACGAAGTCTGACTACACATCATATGGCTATCTGGCCGGCGGTCGTTTCGGATCGGATAACCAGACGACGGCGGCACGCAACGTCGATGGCTGGACCAAAAGCGTCTGCACCCAATTGAAGGACCAGGGCGTGCAGATCTACACCATGGTGCTGCAGTCCGACACCGCAGCCAACCGTGCGCTTTACAGCGCCTGCGCCTCTGATCCGAGCGGCTATTATGCAGTCAACGATCCGACCAAATTGCCGGACGTCTTCCAGCAGATTGCCAACAAGTTCTCAAAGCTGCAATTGACGAACTAAAGGCGGTCTCAACTCGTATGGGCGGCGACAATCTTGTCGACCGTTTCGGGGAAGAAGTCGGGTGCCGCGTGGCGTTTGCCGAACATCATATCGTACTGCAGCAGGCGGAAATCGCGGATCGCCGGATCGATCTCCTTTTGTCGCGCCCAATCGGGCGTGGCCTCGCCAGCCGGCGTCAGCAGCAGATTGCGGTCGACGACACGGTAGCGTTCGCTCATCGCACCCAGGAAACCGGTGTAGTAGGGATGAGTGATGCCCGCCGTCTTCAGGATATGATAGGGTAGGAAGGCCGGGCTGACGGCGCCCACGTCTTCAACCGGCCCGGTGCGGTTCGACCAGATGACCAGCGGCGTCTCGTGGTGTTCGAGGGCGGCCTCGGGCGACGCTTCCTTGCGCGGCGCGACATTGTCCTTGAGGAAGCCGGTTTCGACGTAGACCGGCCCCAGCGGCGGCAGATGATCGCCGAAGAAGGCGATCACGGTGGGACGGGAGCGTTTCTTCGCCCATTCGACCAGGCGTTCAAGGCCGCGATCCGCATCGGCTGAACCCTCGGCATAGCTAAGCAGCGATTCGCGCGCCCATTGGCTGATCGGCGCCTTCACCGTGTGCGTCGGATTGTAATAGCGGTTCGGCTCGTAAGGACCGTGGTTTTGCAGGCTGACGGCAAAGAAGAACACTGGCTCGTCGCTGGCGTCGGCCTCGCTGATGATCTCGTCGGTCATCGCCGCGTCCGATGCCAGCGGCCCGCGCTTTTGCATGGGCGGCAGCGTCTCTTCCGACTTGAAGTCGTTGAAGCCGAAATCGGCGTAGACCGCGCCACGGTTCCAGAACCAGTTGGTGCCGGGATGGATGGCGCGCGCCCGGTAACCCTGGCTCTTGAGGAAGGTTGCCAGCGAAGGCGTCGGCGTGCGCACATATTGCTGATAGGGGATGCTGCCGGCCGGCAGGAAGGCGTTGGAAAAGCCGGTCAGGGCCTCGAACTCGATGTTGGCGGTCATGCCGCCGAATTCCGGCGAGAACATCGAGCCCGAGCGCAGCGCCCGCACGTTGGGGATCGGATCGGGCGTGATGGTGACGCCGGGCAGCTTGGTCGGATCCCAGAAGGATTCGCTCATGACGATGATGATGTCGGGCTTCTCGGCCGGCACCGAGGCGGTTACATCAGGTCTGCCGATCGCCGCGATCGCTTTGTCGGTATAGCCTGGCGGCGCCGAGACATGCGCCATCGGCACATTGAGAGCGAAGGCCAGCGCAAAACCGTTGGAGGCATAGTTTTCCTTCTGGTCCCACATGATCGGGATGATCTGCAGCCGGTCCCTGGTCCAGGAGAAGGTGGCGTAGTCCATGATCGAAACGAAGAAGGCGAGCAGCGGCACGGCCAGCGTCAGCCGGGCAAGGCGGCCCTTGCGGCTGAGCGCGGGAACCTTGCGGCGCCACAGCCGCCAGCCGTAGACGAGCAGTGACAGGCCGGCGACGATGCCGACGACCATGGCGAGCGCGGTCATCGGCCGGTCGCGCACCAAAAGCGGCAGCAGCGCGAAGATCTGGCGGGCATAGAGGAAATCGGTGGGATAGAGCGGATCGCCGAGATAATGCGACTTCTGGTGGCCGACGAAGGCAAGGGATAGCGTCAGCGGCGCGACGATCATCAGGCTCTGATGGCTGCGGCCGAGCACCGCATCGAGGCCGATCAGGATCAGCGCGAAGACGACGATGGTGGTCCAGCCGGGCTTCAGCGGCTGCAGGAAGAAGGAGACGGTGCCAGCAAAATCGCCGCGCACGATCAGTTCGATCGCAAACACCAGGACGGCCGCGATCGCCAGGCTGACAAGCCCATAGCGCACGACCGGCCATCTCCTGCCCGGCAGATAGCCGGTGGAGGGGTCGTCTTCCAGGAACTGTGGCGCGGGCTTGCCGGCGCGTTTGTAACTCTTTGCCACTTAAACTTCCCCACCCAGCGACAAACACGTCACTCGATTGTCATGGAATTGTCACGCAAAGCTAGCGCCTGTGGCCAAAATAAGAAGAGCCAGCAAACGAATCGTGAGCGGTTTTCATCAGGAGTGATCGCCAAAAAGCCTTTCGGAACAGGCACTCGGCGGATGAGGCGGCCGTCGGGCAGGGTCGAACCGGGCTTGACTTGGCGCCCCGCCATGCCTCACAGGCAAGAAAAACCCGTCTTCAGGCAAGCAAAACCAGCCCTTGGGAGCCCTCGCATGGCCGTCGCATTCACCTTTCCCGGACAAGGCAGCCAGGCGGTCGGCATGGGCAAGGATCTCGCCGACGCCTTCCCCGAAGCGCGCAGGGTCTTCCAGGAAGTCGACGACGCACTTGGTGAGAACTTGTCGAAGCTGATCTGGGAAGGGCCGGAAGAGGCGTTGACGCTGACCGCAAACGCGCAGCCGGCACTGATGGCGGTGTCCCTGGCCGTGGTCCGGGCGCTGGAATCGCGCGGCTTCTCGCTGAAAGGCAAGGTCACCTATGTCGCCGGTCATTCGCTGGGCGAATATTCGGCGTTGGCCGCTGCTGGCTTCGTTTCGGTTGCCGATGCCGCCCGGTTGCTGCGCATACGCGGCAATGCCATGCAGGCGGCGGTGCCGGCCGGCGAGGGCGCCATGGCGGCGATCATCGGATTGGAACAGGCCGATGTCGAAGCAGCCTGCACCGAGGCATCCAAAGGGTCGGTCTGTCAGATCGCCAACGACAATGGCGGCGGTCAGCTGGTTATTTCCGGAACCAAGGCTGCGGTCGAACTGGCGGCGAAACTGTGCACGGAAAAGGGCGCCAAGCGAGCGCTGATGCTGCAGGTTTCCGCGCCTTTCCACTCCGCGCTGATGGCGCCCGCGGCCGACGTCATGCGGGAAGCCCTGGCCGGCGTGACAAAGAATTCGCCGGTGGTTCCCGTCCTATCCAATGTCACGGTTAGCCCGACCAGCGATCCGGACGAGATCGCCCGCCGCCTGGTCGAACAGATAACCGGCCGCGTGCGTTGGCGCGAGACGGTGGAGTGGTTCGGCGCGAACGGCATCACCACGCTTTACGAAATCGGCGCCGGCAAGGTGCTTTCAGGATTGGCGCGGCGCATCAACCGCGACATTGCCACCGCGTCGGTCGGCTCCGCGGCTGAGGTCGAGGCGGCGTTGGCGGCGCTTGGTTGAACGGCTTGACTTGAATTCGCTGATGCGCGGCCACATGAATACGTGCATCGCAACTAAGGTGCGGCATGTCCACATCGATCCGTCTTTCTCCTGAGATCAGGCTGCGCCTGGATGTTCTCGCGTCCAAGACTGGGCGCAGCAAAGCCTATCATATGCGTGAGTTCATTGAGCGCGGCCTTGAGGACGTAGAAGACTACTACCTTGCCGCCGAGGTGCTGGCACGGATCAGGAGCGGCGAGGAAGGTATTATGAAAGGCGACGACTTCTGGGGCTGTGATGTCTACAGATAACCGTTATCCGGTTTGAGAGAAGGAAAAGACATGTTCGAATTGACTGGCCGCAAGGCGCTCGTCACCGGCGCATCGGGAGGCATCGGTGAGGCGATCGCCAGGATGCTGCATGCGCAGGGCGCGATCGTCGGCCTGCATGGCACCCGCGTCGAGAAACTGGAAGCGCTGGCTAGCGAGCTTGGCGACCGGGTCAAGCTGTTCCCGGCCAACCTGTCGAACCGTGACGAGGTCAAGGCGCTCGGCCAGAAAGCCGAGGCCGATCTCGAAGGCGTCGACATCCTGGTCAACAATGCCGGCATCACCAAGGACGGGCTGTTCGTGCGCATGTCGGATGCCGACTGG
This sequence comes from Mesorhizobium sp. M1342, assembly GCF_040317955.1. NCBI lineage: Bacteria > Pseudomonadati > Pseudomonadota > Alphaproteobacteria > Hyphomicrobiales > Phyllobacteriaceae > Mesorhizobium > Mesorhizobium sp. M1342. The sequence goes on from NZ_JAMYLI010000021.1 coordinate 9,203, forward strand.
GACACCGTGCTCGAAGTCAACCTGACCGCCGTGTTCAGGCTGACCCGCGAACTCACCCATCCGATGATGCGCCGCCGCCATGGCCGCATCATCAACATCACCTCGGTGGTCGGCGTCACCGGCAATCCCGGCCAGACCAATTATTGCGCCTCAAAGGCCGGCATGATCGGCTTTTCCAAATCGCTGGCACAGGAGATCGCCACCCGCAACATCACCGTCAACTGCGTCGCCCCGGGCTTCATCGAATCGGCGATGACCGACAAGCTCAACGACAAGCAGAAAGAGGCGATCATGGCGGCGATCCCCACGCGGCGCATGGGCACCAGCGTTGAAGTCGCGTCCGCCGTCGCTTATCTCGCCTCCAACGAAGCCGCCTACGTCACCGGCCAGACCATCCACGTGAATGGCGGCATGGCGATGATCTAACGAGGTTCGGCAGCAACGCCGGCGGGTTGTGAAAAGAGACCATTTCGGCTTGGACCTCAGCTATTTTTCGTGTAATGCGGCCCGCAACCCGGCGGTTCGGGCAAAAACCGGTCCGTAGTCGTTGCGTTTCCGGCAGGACCATCTTTCAGCTTGATTAGCGGCATTCTGCCCGCTAACGAAGACAGACAAACAAAAGACGAGGATGCCCAAATGAGTGACACCGCAGAGCGCGTCAAGAAGATCGTCATCGAGCACCTTGGCGTCGATGCCGACAAAGTGACGGAGCAGGCGAGCTTCATCGATGATCTGGGCGCCGACAGCCTCGACACGGTCGAACTCGTCATGGCGTTCGAAGAAGAATTCGGCGTCGAGATTCCCGACGATGCGGCTGAGACCATCCTGACCGTTGGCGATGCCGTGAAGTACATCGACAAGGCTTCGGCCTGACGCTTTCCGCAGTCATCACCGGGGAGGACCTGCGATGAGGCGTGTCGTCGTCACGGGCCTTGGGTTGCTGTCGCCGTTCGGCATGGGCTTCGAGCACAGCTGGAAGGAACTTCTGACCGGCCGCAGCGCTGCCAAGCGCATCACTGAGTTCGAGGTGGAGGATCTTGCCTGCAAGATCGCCCACGTCATTCCGCGTGGTGACGGCAGCAATGCCACCTTCAATCCGGAGGCCGTGCTCGAGCCGAAGGAACTGCGCAAGATCGGCGACTTCATCCTGTATGGGATTGCCGCCGCCGACGAGGCGCTGAAGGATTCCGGCTGGGAACCCAAGACGCATGAAGAGCGGTGTGCCACCGGCGTCCTGATCGGCTCCGGCATCGGCGGCATCGAGGGCATCGCCGAGAACGCGATGATCCTCAAGGAGCGCGGCCCTCGCCGCATCAGCCCTTTCTTCATCCCGGGCCAGATCATCAATCTCGTCTCCGGGCAGGTTTCGATCCGGCACGGGCTGAAAGGCCCGAACCATGCCGTCGTCACGGCCTGTTCGACCGGCGCGCACGCTATTGGCGATGCTGCCCGGTTGATCATGTGGGGCGATGCCGACGTGATGGTCGCCGGTGGCGCCGAAGCGCCGGTGACGCGGCTGTCGATCGCCGGCTTTGCCGCATGCCGGGCACTGTCGACGGAACGCAATGATTCGCCGCAAACGGCGTCGCGACCCTATGATCGCGACCGCGACGGCTTCGTCATGGGCGAGGGCGCCGGCGTTGTCGTGCTCGAGGAGCTCGAACATGCCAGGGCGCGCGGCGCCAAGATCTATGCCGAGGTGACGGGTTATGGTCTCACCGGCGATGCGCATCACATCACCGCGCCCGCCGAGGATGGCGATGGCGCCTTCCGTTGCATGACGGCGGCACTGAACCGGGCCAAGTTGACGCCGGCCGATGTCGACTACATCAACGCGCACGGCACCTCGACCATGGCCGACACGATTGAGCTCGGTGCCGTCGAGCGGCTTGTCGGCAATGCCGCATCGAAGATTTCGATGTCGTCAACCAAGTCGTCGATCGGCCATCTGCTTGGAGCGGCGGGTGCCGCCGAAGCGATCTTCTCTATCCTTGCCATCAGAGACAATGTCGCGCCGCCGACCATCAACCTCGATAACCCGGAACGCGAAACCGCGATCGATCTGGTGCCGAACAAGCCGCGTGCCCGCCAGATCGACGTGGCGCTGTCCAATTCCTTCGGCTTTGGCGGGACCAACGCGTCGCTGGTCTTCCAGCGCTACAATGGCTGATCGTCAGGCTGCCGGGCGGCGCTTTGGCGTGCCGTCAATTTTGCCATATTCGCCCCTACTCTGCCGCTGGGGATTCGTTGGGCGATCAAACGGTAGGGCGAAATGAACACAAATCCGGCAGGCAACGGAGAATTCGGGCAACGGCCGCCGACATCCGGCCCGATCGTGCCGAAAACGGCCAGCGAGGCGTTGCGGCCGGAGGCTGGCACGCCGCCGCCGAAGCGCTCGCGTGCGTCACGCAGCCAGGTCGTCGTGTTCATGAACTTCGTCATCTCCTCGGTGATGCTGGTGGTTCTGGCGGCTGGCGTCGCGGTCTATTTCGGCAAGCAGGAATTCACCGAACCCGGACCTTCGGCTAATGGCGACACCTTCCTGGTCAAGCCGAACACCGGCGTCCAGGATATCGCCGACCAGCTCGAACGCCGCGGACTGATCAGCGACGCCCGGGTATTCCGTCTTGGCGTGCGGGCCTTCGGCAATGATTCCGCGCTGAAAGCCGGCGAGTACGAGATCAAGCCCAGGGCTTCCATGCGCGATATCATGGAGCTTTTGAAGAGCGGCAAGTCGGTGATGTATTCGCTGACCATTCCTGAGGGACTGACGGTCGACCAGGCATTGCAGCGCATCGCCGAGGAGACTGCGTTGAGCGGCGACATGCCGGCAACCACGCCGCCGGAGGGCAGCCTCGCCACCGACACGCTGCGCTTCACGCGCGGCGCGACACGCCAGCAGATGGTCGACAAGCTGCTGGCGGATCAGAAGAAGCTGGTCGACGATGTCTGGGAGCGGCGCGCGCCTGACCTGCCGCTGGCCAACGTCGAGGAGTTCGTCACGCTGGCCTCGATCGTCGAGAAGGAGACGGGCAAGGGTGACGAGCGTTCGCGAGTTGCCGCCGTCTTCCTGAACCGGCTTGCCAAGGGCATGCGCCTGCAATCCGATCCGACCATCATCTATGGGCTGTTCGGCGGCAAGGGAAAGCCGGCGGACCGGCCGATCTACCAGTCGGATATCCAGAAACAGACTCCCTACAACACCTATGTGATCAATGGCTTGCCGCCGACGCCGATCGCCAATCCGGGTCGTGCAGCGCTGGAGGCGGTGGCCAATCCGTCGAAGACCGCCGACCTCTATTTCGTTGCCGACGGCACCGGCGGGCACGTCTTTGCCGCGACGCTGGACGAGCACAACGAGAATGTCGCCCGCTATCGCGCGTTGCTGAAGAAGCAGGCCGATGATGCCGCCAAAGCCGCCAAGACGACTGGCACCGGCGACAGCGATGCCAGCGGCGGTGACGCGGGCGCTGCCCAGTAAATGAAGAAAGGCGTTGCCCGACAGGCAGCGCCCTGACATTTGGAAGAGCGCCGCGCGTCCGATTTCGACGCCTGCGGCGCAGTCTTTTTTTCAAGCCGCACTCGTTCCTGTCCGGAAAGCCGGTTCAGGGGCGATGTGCCAGGGACGTGTGGGCGATATGAATTTGCAGAGCATGACCGGTTTTGCACGTGCCGTCGCCGAGCACGAAGGCACCTCGATCGCCTGGGAGGTCAAGTCCGTCAACGGCAAGAGCGTCGAGGTACGGCTGCGGCTGCCGCAAGGCTTCGAACGGTTGGAACCTGCTGTCCGGCAGATACTTCAGAAACGTTTTGCACGCGGCAATTTCCAGGCGACGCTGACCATCGGCCGTGCCGTTGGCGCGCAGGCGCAGCCGGTCGTCAACGAAGCCTTCCTGAAGGACCTTGCTGGGCTCGCCAAACGGCTGCAGGAGCAATTCGGCGTTGCTGCGGCGACGTCAGATGGATTGCTTTCGCTGCGCGGCGTGCTCGACATTCCTGAAACCGTCGAAACCGAGGAGGCGAGGGCCGCGCTCGATGCCGCGATCATGGTCGCGCTCGAAGTGGCCTTGAACGGGCTCGAACAGGCACGTCAGGGCGAAGGAGCCGCGCTGGCTTTGCTGTTGTCGGGTCATATCGACACGATCGAGGTGCTGACGCTGCGGGCAGAAGTGGATCCATCCCGCGAGACGACGGTGATTCGCGAACGCATCGCCGAGCAGGTCAGGCTGCTGATGGACGCTTCCGCCAATCTGGATGCCACCCGACTGCACATGGAGGCGGCGTTCCTGGCCACCAAAGCCGATATTCGCGAAGAGATCGACCGGCTGAAAACGCATGTCGCGTCCGGCCGGGCTCTGCTGCTGGGCGGCGGTGCGGTCGGTCGCAAGCTCGATTTTCTGGCACAGGAATTTAACCGCGAATCGAATACGCTGTGTTCCAAATCGAATGCCGCAGCCGTCACCGCGATCGGCCTGGACCTGAAGGCGGTGGTCGACCAATTTCGTGAACAGATCCAGAATCTGGAGTAGCCGATGGTTGCCAAGGATTTGGGGTCCCGCATTCGCCGCCGGGGCCTGATGCTCGTCCTGTCGTCGCCATCCGGCGCCGGCAAGTCGACGATCGCGCGCAATCTTCTGGAAAGCGATTCCAGCCTCGAACTGTCGGTCTCGGTCACCACCAGGCCGCGCCGCGGAAGCGAGATCGAAGGCGTCCACTATCATTTTCGGACGATGCGCGAATTCGAGCGGCTTCGTGATTCCGACGCACTGCTGGAGTGGGCCGAGGTGCATGGCAATTGCTATGCGACACCGCGCGAACCGGCCGAACTGGCGCTGTCCGAGGGGCGCGACATGCTGTTCGACATCGACTGGCAAGGTGCCCAGCAGCTCAAGGAGAAGATGCGCGCCGACATTGTCTCGATCTTCATCCTGCCGCCATCGATGAAGGAGTTGAAGGCGCGGCTGAAACGTCGCGCTGAAGACCAGGAGGCGGTGATCGAGACGCGGCTGAAAAACGCCCGCAACGAGATCGAGCACTGGAAGGAATATGATTTCGTCATCGTCAATGACGACCTTGACCGCGCCTTCGCCGAAGTGCGCGGTATTGTCGTCGCCGAGCGGCTAAGACGCGACCGCCGGCCAGGCCTGTTCGATTTCGTCTCTGGACTGTTGGACGAGAAGACTGGCTGAGGCGGTGAAGCGCCAATCTCCCCCACGAGGGGGAGATCGGCAGCTTCTTACACCGCATTGGTCAGCCGCACGAACTCCTCGACGCTGAGCGTTTCGGCGCGGCGTGTCGGATCGATGCCGGCGCGTTCGAGCAGGGTCTCGCCGCCGAGGCTTTTCACGCTCTGCCGCAGCATCTTGCGACGTTGGCCGAAGGCGGCTTCTGTGACGCGGCCGAGTTTCTTCACCTCGGCGGACAGAGGAGTCGGGCGCGGCACCAGATGCACCACCGAGGAGGTGACCTTTGGCGGCGGCGTGAATGCCTGTGGCGGTACGTCGAAGGCGATCCTCGCCTCCGTCCGCCAGCCGGCAAGAACCCCCAGCCGGCCATAGCTGTCGCTGCCGGCGGGCGCGACGATGCGCTCGGCCACCTCGCGCTGGAACATCAAAGTCATCGAGGTGTAGAAAGGCGGCCAGTCGCTGACCGTCAGCCAGCGCACCAGCAGCTCCGTGCCGATGTTGTAGGGCAGGTTGGCCACGATCTTTACCGAGCCCCCGGTCGCTCGACGGGCAAGGCCTGCGAAATCCGTCTTCAGCGCGTCGCCGGAAACAACCTCCAGCCGGCCGGGATAATGATCGGACACTTCGGCAAGAGCAGCCAGGCAACGTTCGTCGCGCTCTATGGCGATCACATGGCGCGCTCCATTGGCAAGCAAGGCGCGGGTCAGCCCGCCGGGGCCAGGACCGACCTCGATCACTGTTGCATCGGACAAGTCGCCGGCGGTGCGCGCGATCTTGCCGGTGAGGTTGAGGTCGAGCAGAAAATTCTGGCCGAGCGCCTTCTTCGCCTGCAACCCATGACGCTCGATCACCTCGCGAAGCGGCGGCAGCCCGTCGATGCTCATGCCCGAGGTCTCATACGGCGATTGCCTTCGTGTTCGTGTCGGCCAGCCGCCGGGCAAGCTTCAGCGCCGCTATCAAGCTGTCGGGCCGCGCCACACCCTTGCCGGAGATGTCGAAGGCCGTGCCGTGGTCGGGCGAGGTGCGGATGAAGGGCAGGCCGAGCGTGACATTGACCGCCTCGTCGAAAGCCAGCGCCTTGGCCGGGATCAGCGCCTGGTCGTGATACATGCAAAGGGCCGCGTCGTAGCCCGCCCGCGCCCGGACATGGAACAACGTGTCGGCCGGCAAAGGGCCGAAAGCGTCGATGCCTTCGGCACGCAGGATGTCGACCGCCGGGCGCACGATCAGCTCGTCCTCGAGGCCCATGGCGCCGCCTTCGCCGGCATGCGGGTTGAGCCCGGCAATGGCCAGCCTCGGCTTGGCGATGCCGAAGCGGCCGGTGAGGTCGGCAGCGGTGATGCGCGCGGTGGCGACGATCAGTTCGGTGGTCAGTGCCTTCGGCACCTCGGCCAGCGCGATGTGGATGGTGACGGGAACGGTGCGCAGGTCGGGTCCTGCCAGCATCATCACAGGCATCGCCTCGACGCCGCTGTGCCGGGCCGCCAGATGCGCCAGATATTCGGTGTGGCCGGGAAAGCGAAAGCCCGCATCGTAGAGCGGCTTCTTGGCGATGGGGCAGGTGACCACGGCCGAGGCTTCGCCGGCAAGGCAATCGGCGACGGCGCGGTCGATGGCCTCGATGGTGGCGGCCGCATTGGCCGGATCCGGCCGGCCGGGGCTGTCGATGCAGCCGGCGGCTAGCGGAACGATCGGCAAGGCGCGGGCAAAGACCTGCGCCGCTTGCGCTGATGTCGTTTCGACGACCGGCAGCGAAATGCCGAGCAGGCGCGCCCGGGAGGCGATCAGCGCCGGATCGGCGAGCAGGTAGAAGGGGGGCAGGGCGGCAGCTTCGCGCGCCATAAAGGCGGCGATGGCGATCTCCGGCCCAATGCCGGACGGATCGCCGGCGCTCAACGCGAGCGCAGTCACTGCGTTGCTCACGTCAGCGCTTAACGATGCGGGCTTTTGCCTTCAGCTCGTCGACATATTTTTTGCTGAGCGCGTCGGCATCCTTGTCGCCGCCGGAGCCTTCGGCCTGGAACGCCATCTGCGCGACCTTGTCGTCGGACACTTCGCGCGACGAGCAGATGCCGATGAATTCGACGCCGCGCTCGGTTTCGCGCGTGGCGGTGGCACCGCCGACTTTGGTAGCCTTGATCTGCTCGGCCCAGTCCGGCGGCAGCTGCGGCGCGAGCACCCGGCCCAGATCGCGAACGGTGACGTCGATCAAGCCCTTGGCGAATTCGCGCGTCGTTTTGCAGCCGTTGAAGCGGGCGCGCATGGCGTCGGCCTCGCGCTTGCGTTTGCCCAGCGTCGCGCTGCGTTCAGTCGCCGGCACCACGAAGATGACCTGCTGCAGCATGTATTCGGTGGCGCTCGGTTTGGCGCCGCCTTTTTCGAGCATCTTCCTTACCAGATCCTGCTCGCTGACGGCACCTGTGCCGTCGCCGGAACGGTAGCGCGCGCTCAAGGCCTGGTTCCAAGCCATCTGGGCGCGGATGAATTCCTTGAAGTGGCTCTTGGTGACGCCTGACTTCTCCATGACGCCGTCAAGCTGGCTGAGCTGCATCTTGTTGCTTGAGGCAAAGCGCTGATACGCCGCCTCGACCTGTGCGTCGCTGATGCGGATGCCAAGCCGCTTGGCCTCGGCCATACGCAGCGTCTGGTCGATCATTTCCTGGCCGGCATCGCCCTTCTTGCGCTGCAGCTTCAGGAAGGCGGCGCGATGGGCGATGTCGCCGCTGGTGACCGGAACGTCGTTGACGACGTATTTGATCTCGCTGGCGAAAGCCGGCGGCGTCATTGCGGTGATCGACACGGACGTCGCCGCCACGAGCAACGCTAAACCTGCTGAAAAGAGGTATTTCCTCATCGTTGGTATCCCAATTCTATCCCGGTCCCGCCCAATTTCATCTTTCCAGGTGCGCGAAATCCGTGCCAGCCCTATGCGGCGAAACGATGTCGCCGATTGTTACTGGATCGTGTCGATGGCACTGGTCGACGAGCCGAATTCGCCGAGGGTGCGGAACGACAGATTGAAGCCGATGGTCTGCGACACCTCCCTGGTGTTCAGATCGCGCGACTGCGAGTAGGTCATCAGATAAGTGAAGCAGGAATCGTTGTAGGCGAAGCCGACGCCGTCCTTGACCAGCAGGCTTTGCTGCAGGTCGTAGGTTCCTGTGCCGAAGACGCGCCAGTTTTCGGCCAGATGCGTGGATGCACCAAGTGTGACTTCGTGACGGTCTTCCGTGAAACCGTACAGCGGCTGGGCCTGGATGAAGGCGTATTTGGCGCTCAGCGACACAGGCAGGCCGGAATAGGCGGCCTTCACCTCGGCACGGCGGACCTCGAAACTCTGTTCGTCGAAACGGCCGCTGACCGAGGCCGCGAAGCCGTTGGGGCTGTTGATGCCGAACAGGCCGACATAGTCGGACTTGGTCGTGCCGAGGCCGGAATTGGCGCCGACATTGACCAGATCCGGCGCGGCAAAGGAGTTCTCGCCGCCGATCTGATAGGATTGGCCGAAAATCGCATTGGTGCCCCAGCCATTGTTGTACGAGCCGGAATAGCGGAAGCCGACATTGGCGCGCGAACCGCCTTCGACGCGGTCGTAACCGGAGAACTTGTCGCGCTCGAACAAGGTGGTCGCGTCGAAGACCATGCTTTGGGCGTCTTCGTTGGGCACTGAGAGGCCGCCGACATATTGCTCGTTCGGACGCATGAAGACCTGCGCCATTGGCTCGATGACATGGCTGGACCCGCTGGCCATGGAAAACAGCACCGGCCAACGCATCTCGAGGCCCGCGGTTGCCATGTAACGGGCAAATGACGAGCGCATATCGTCCTGCTCGCCCAAATGCGTTGCCATTCGGTCGATGGCGTCTAGCGAAGCCGACGATGCGTTGAGGTAGTCCACATCGCCCTGCAGCGCGAGCAACGGCGTTAGCACCAGTCCGTCATCTGTGACGAAACTCCGCTTCCACTCGGCCTCGGCGGTGAGACGGCCCGATTCGCCTTCGATGCCGCGGACGCGCTGCGTCGGAGTGAGGGCATTGTAGGGCTGGACGAAGGTCTCATCGACATCGTCGCGGCGGATGACACGCGCGTTGACATTGAGGGACAGCTGGCCGCCGGCCACCGAGGCATCAGGAATATAGGCGTAATCGAGCGACGGCAGCACCCACGGCTGTTGTCCGCTTCGCGCAGAGATATTGTCGTCAGGCGTATCTTCCTGCACATCGAAATGCATGGCGCGCACGTCGAAATAGTTGCGGCCGTTGAGACCCGTCAAGTAGACCGACGACTGGTGGACGCTGCTATTGTACTTGTCGATGCCGTAGGTGTTCGAGAAGTTCTTGTCGGTCTGCAGCAGCACGTCCCAGCCGAAGTTCCAGCGTGAGTTGATGGCGAACTGCCCCTGGGTACCCATCATGCCGCGGAATTTGTTGGGATCGCCGGCGCTGCCCGAATTGACGTTGTGGCCAGAGCTGGATGGGAAGGCAGTGGTGTCGAGGAAGGCGTCGGGATTCTGCTGGTGTATCCCGGCGATCTTCAAGCTGTACTCGCCATTGTCGAAGCGCTGACGCCACTCGGCCTCACCGAGGAAACCCTGCCTGGTATAGCCGGTGCCGGTGACGGTCAGGTCGTAGGTCGGCGCCAATGCGAGATAATAGGGGACTTTCACGCCGACGCCGAGATCGCTCTTGTAGATGATGCTCGGGATCAGGAAGCCGCTCTTGCGCTTCACCGTCGGGTCGGCAATCTCGAATGCAGGCAGATAGGCAAGCGGAAAACCGAAGAACTCGAAATTCGCATTCTCGAAGCGAACCGTCTTCTTCTCGCCGTTCCAGATGATCTTCTTGGCCTTGACGCGCCAGGTCGGCGCTTTGTCCGGCTTATCCTCGCACGGCTCGCAGGCGGTGTAGACGCCATTGTGGAAGGTGGTCAGCACGCCGCCCATGCGTTCGGCGCTTTCGGCGGCGAAATAGGCCTTGTCGATGGTCTCGACCCGCAACGCGTTGACGAAGCCGTCGGCGAAGTCATCGGTGATGTCGATATGTTGCGAATTGATCTTGGTGCCGTCGCTGTTGATGACTTCGACGTTGCCGCTCGCGACCATCCGCTTGGTGTTGCGGTTGTATTCGACGCGCTGGGCGACAAGGCGATTGCCACCATAGTCGATCTGCACACCGCCGACGGCGGTCACGGTCTGGTTGTCGTTGTTGTAGACCAGCGTATCGGCCGCCAGCAGCATTTGCGAGCCGGCCGGAACCGATGTCGCCATGTCGCCGACGTCCTGCGCAAGCGCCGGTGCCGGAACGGCGTAGGCAAGCACGCACGCCAAGGCGGTCGCCGCATAGAGGCGCGCCAAACCGGCCTGCCTGTTGCTGGGCAAAAACGCCTCCCTCACTAGCCGTCTTCCTTGTATAGCAGGAAAGTCACCCCGAAGAACATAGCCACCATGACCGGTACCCAGGCGGCTACGACAGTCGGCACGAATCCCGCCACGCCGAATGCCTTCACCAGCACCGAAACGACATAAAGCAGAAAGCCAGCGATGATGCCACCCAGAATCATCGTCGCCGACTGTCCCATCCTAGCAAATTGCATTGAAACCGTTGCCGCGATCAGCGTCATGGCGACGAGAAGGAACGGCAACGCCACGAGCGAATCAAACTGCATGGCAAAGGCATTTGCCTTGAGGCCGAAGGAGCGGGCAACCTCGACCTTTCCGGGCAGGTCGTAGAACGGGATGGTTTCGGGGCGCGCCAGCCGCTCTTGCACGAATTCGGGCTTCAGATTGGTCGGTACGCGATCGGTTGCCGATGCCTGGATCGTGCCGTTCTGGAACGTCTTGACGTCCTGCAATTCCCAATAGCCGTCGCGCAGGAAGGCACGGGCGGCGTCCTTGCGCTCGACGATGTTGCCTTGCGGGTCGAGAATGAAAAATACGACATCGGCCATTTCCAGGCCCTGGTTCAGGATGGCCCGCGCACCGATGATGGTGTCCCCCGAACTGGTTTTCTGCCGGATCCAGGGCGCGGCATCGGCCGAGACCGTATTCGATTTGCCGGAACGCAGCTGGGTTTCGATCTGCTCGGACCAGGAGAATGCGTGCGCGGCGAGCGGATTGATGACGCCAACCGACAGGACGCCGAACAGCAAGGCTCCGACACAGCAGGGCAAGAGGAACTGCCAGGCGGAAACACCGGCGGAACGCGCGATGACCAGCTCGTAGCGCCGGTTCAGCGATACCAGCGTCGCCATCGCCGAGAAGAGACCGACGAACGGCACCGTCTGCAGCATGATCATCGGCATACGGAGGCCTGAAATGGCTACCGCCGTGCCGTAGGTGAAGCCGGGCAGGCCGGTGGTGCGTCCGGACAGCTCGGTGAAATCGATCAGGAACACCAATGCCAGGAGGCCGATGAAGAACCAGATGGTGATCGTCACATAGCGGAAAAAGAAATAGCGGCCCAGTGTCCAGCCCATCAGCCGACCCCTTGGCCTGATGCGCAGCGCCTGGACAAACGCAATTTGAAAGCATTCCAGCTGTCAGCGATGCGCGTGGCGAAGTTTGTCATCCAGTCCGCCCAGGTCACAGGCAGTTCCAGTGTCCGGTTGGAGACGATGAACCAGATCGCCACCGCAGAAGCCACGATCGGCACGCCATAGACCATATACGCATATTGCGGGACCTCATCCGCTTTGCTGGCGGCAAAAAAGCCCAGCCAACGCACGAACAGCGATATCGTGATCGCCGTGATCAGCGGATTGACGCGCGCCTCGCGGTGCGAGCGCGCATCCCCGGCGACCGCAAGCGCGATCAGCGCGAAAACCATGGAATAGGTCCATTCCGAGAACCGCTGGTTGACTTCGGCCCGGTATTCGTAGGGGTTCTGCTGATAATACTTGTCGTTGGCGCCCGGGTTGAGCAGGTACTGCGTCGTCTGGTCCTTGGGCAGGAGCGTCACCGCCGAAGCCGCCGCCATGAAGGCCGACATGTCGAAGGCATAGGAGGTGAAGCGGATGACGGAGAGATCGCCGGTCAGCGTTTTGCGATGGATGACGCCGTCATTCATCATCAGCACCTTTTCACCGCCGCGTTCGATGATGCTTCCGGTCTTGGCGTAGTAGACGAGGTTGACGCCTTCTTCGCGCGAATCGGCGACGAAAATGCCACCCAGCCGATTGTTGGGAAGGCGCTCGCCGATCTGCAGGAACAACCCGTCGTCAATCTTGCGGAAGGTGCCTTCCTGGATGATCAGCGACAACAGATCCGCGCGCGACGACGCCACCAGGGCCCGGTTCTTCTGCCGTGCGTAAGGGTCGATGCCGTTGTCGACGGCAAAGGAAAAAACGGCGGCGGCGAGCGCCAGCAACATGATCGGCCGCACGATCGTCCAGCGCGAGGCCCCCGCGGCGTTGACGACGGCGAGTTCGGAATCCGAATTCATGACACTGAGTGTCTGTGCGACCGCTACCACCAGCGCGAAAGGCACCACGATCGGGATGATGGACGGAAGGATGAGGGCGGCGACTTCGAAGAAGGTGAGCGCCGACTGGCCGCTGTCGGTGACCAGGTCGATCTTTGCCAGCACCTGCGTCGTCCATACGATCGCCAGCGTCCACACAAGTGCGGCCATGAAGACCACGAAAGCGCGGCGCATGATGTAGCGTTCAACGACCTTCATGAAGGCTTTTCTCGATTTTTTCGAACGGCATCATGCCACCGAACAAGGTAGCTGTCCGGCAGCGCCTGCACAACTGGCTCATCAGATGGTCTATCCGGGTTCTGTCCCACATCACGCCCCCCGGCTGGGCGGAGTGTCGGCGGGAATGGATAAGAAAGGGCGAACATCGATGGTTAACAACAGGTTGCGGCAAAAAGCGGGGCCGTGCCGCGACGAATCGTCATCGATTCCATAGGTCATATGGGATGCCAATTCGGCAAAGTCTTGCCAAATGCCGGAAAACGACCAAATGTCGCGCATCGTTTCGAACCGCTTCCCCAAAAGTCGCGCATTCCCTGAAAGCAGGACATGATGAATCAAAGACCGTCGATCGCCTTCGCCAAATTTTCCGGGTCCCAGAGCGCGGTGAACAAGAAGGGCACGGTCTTCGTGCTCGCGGCGGATGAGGGCGGCCTGAGCGACGTCGCCAAGGCCGGTGATCCCGGCAAGACACTGGAGCGGGCCTTTCCCGTGGCTGAGTTCACGGGCAAGTTCGCCAGCACGGTGGAAGTTCTGGCGCCGCAGGGAGCGTCGCTCGACAGACTGGTGGCGATAGGCGCCGGCAAGATATCGGGACTGGACGAATATGCGTGGCTGAAGCTTGGCGGCACCGTTGCCGCGTCGCTGCGCAAGGCGACCGAAGTAGCGGTGGTCCTCGATGTGGCCGGCGCCTCGCCGAGTGGGAAGGACGCGGCAAACCTTGCCGCGGGCATTCTCCTGCGCAGCTATTCCTTCGATAAGTACAAGACCAAGAAGGACAAGGACGACAGCAAGGCAGAGCCGAAGAAGCCAGTCAAGGTGACCATCCACACCGCCGATCCGGCCGCTGCGAAGAAGGCCTTCGCCGATGCCGAAGCGGTGATCGACGGCGTCCTACTGGCGCGCGACCTTGTCAACGAACCGGCAAACGTGCTTGGGCCGGTCGAGTTCGCTGCCCGCGCCAAGGAACTCGAGGCGCTAGGCGTCAAGGTCGAGATATTGGCTGAGAAGGAAATGAAGAAGCTCGGCATGGGCTCGCTGCTTGGTGTCGCGCAAGGCTCGCCGCGCGGCGCCCGCATGGCGATCATGCAGTGGAACGGCGGCAAGCCGAAGGACAGCCCGATCGCCTTCGTCGGCAAGGGCGTCACTTTCGACACCGGCGGCAATTCCATAAAGCCGGCATCGGGCATGGAGGATATGAAGGGCGACATGGGCGGCGCCGCCGCCGTTACCGGCCTGATGCATGCGCTGGCGGCCCGCAAGGCGAAAGCCAATGTCGTCGGTATCATCGGACTGGTCGAAAATGCCGTCGACGGTCATGCCCAGCGTCCCGGTGATATCGTCACTTCGATGTCGGGCCAGACCATCGAGGTGCTCAATACCGACGCCGAGGGCCGCCTCGTGCTGGCCGATGCGTTGTGGTACTGCAACGACCGCTTCCAGCCGAAATTCATGGTCAATCTGGCGACGCTGACCGGCGCCATCATGGTGGCGCTCGGCCAACATTATGCCGGCCTGTTTTCCAACAATGACGAACTGGCCGAAAAGTTGGCGGCGGCGGGGCAGGCGACGCAGGAACGGCTGTGGCGCATGCCGCTGGGGGCCGAATACGACAAGCTGATCGATTCCAAGAACGCCGACATGAAGAACATCGGCGGCCGTTTTGGCGGCGCCACCATCGCGGCGCAGTTTCTGCAGCGGTTCGTCAAGGACACGCCATGGGCCCATCTCGACATTGCCGGCACGGCGATGGGGGCGCCGTCGAACGAGATCAACCAGTCCTGGGGTTCCGGTTTCGGCGTCAGGCTGCTCGACCGGCTGGTGCGCGACAATTATGAGCAGTGAACGGGTTCAATCACTATAGGCTGAAGCGATGGCCGACGTCCTGTTCTACCACCTGACCGAATCGACGCTGGAGGATGCGCTGCCAGGCCTCCTGGAGCGCAGCATCGACCGTGGCTGGCGCGCCGTGGTGCAGACAGGCACCGAGGAACGCCGCGATGCGCTCGACCAGCATCTTTGGACCTTCCGGGACGATTCGTTCCTGGCGCACGCGACCGATCGTGAGGCTCATCCCGGCGAACAGCCGATTCTGTTGACCACCGGCGACAGCAATCCCAACGACGCAAAGATAAGGTTCCTGGTCGACGGCGCGGTGCCGCCTGACCTTGGCGGCTACGAGCGCGCCGTGTTCCTGTTCGATGGCCACGATGCCGCCCAGCTCGAGGCGGCGCGAGGGCACTGGAAGGTGATGAAGAGCGCTGGCCACGCCGTCACCTATTGGCAACAGACGCCAGATCGCCGCTGGGAGCGCAAGGCTTAAGGCAGGTCGCCTGAACGTGACTGAGGCAGGTCGCTGACCGTTCAGTCGACCCGCTTTTGGACCAGTGCCCTGTCCCGGATGAAAGTCTCTACTACTTTGCCTTGATCCGGCTCTGTTTGCGGCTGACGTAGTCGCCGTGTTTCAATTTCATGAACGCGTCCGCAAGGTTGCGGTGCGAACTCCTGAATACGTACCATTCTCCATCTGGAACCCGGCGCTGGTAGAGAATCCTGCCTGCCTGGCGATGTTCGAAACAGGAAAGAGCGTTGGAGTCGCCTCCGGCTCCGTGCCATTTTGCGCGGAAGCACAGCTTGCCTCCTCCGGGAATGAACCAGATGCCGTCACCGTAGCCCAGCTTGCGCGCCTTGTCCGAGGTCCAGGCACTGAACTGACGGCGCTGGACGGCAAAATATCCGGCACCCTCCCGACCCCAGAGCCACGAGCGGTTCTGGTACATCTGGTAGATGCCTTTGTCCGGCACCACCTCTGCCCGCATGGCCTGTTCGGCGATTTTCGTCGCCGTCTTGGCTGTTGCGGGAATCTGGAAAGCAAACAGACCAATGGAACAGGCAAGTGCCGTTCCGATACAATTGCCCAGTACTCGTTTCACAACCCCTACCCCTACTGTTACGCCACGCCCAGTTTATGAGAACGCTTGAGATGATTTCAGGTGAATCCTGAAATCTGAATCCGCCACTAAATCAAAGAGATGGAGCATGGTGCCTGGACAGATGGTGCCCCGTTTGTCCGAAAAGCCGCTTTCTCACTTTTTCAGTATCATGCTCTAGGGCAAGACATGCTGGGTCACCCTCCAGTCGGGCAGACCATAGCCGCCCAGCCACGGCCACACTTCCTTCTGGTTGAAGTAGACGACCGAAGTCAGAGCCGGGAACTCCGCGTAGGATTTGCGGGAATCTTCCTGCCATTTCGAGACATAGTCCTGCTTTCCGACATAGCCGAGTTCCGCAACGACGATCGGCTTGTTGAACACCGCAACGCGGTCATAGCCGGGCTTCAGCAGTTCAGCGAAGGTGCGGTCACGACCGGTCTCGTCACCGTCTTTTTTCTGCAGACCGAACACCGACAGGCCGATGACGTCGACATAGTCGTCGCCGGGGTAGTATTTTTCCAAACCCTCTTCGCCTTTGGGCGACCACATGTACTTGGCGGCGGGGGCAGCCTTGCGGCAGATGTCGACTTCGCGCTTGTAAGCGGAGATCCAGTCCTTGGGAGCCCAGTTGGCCCAGGTGAAGCGGCCGTTCTTGTCTTCCATTTCCTGAGCCCAGCGAATGGTCACCGGGCTCTTCATCTGTCCCACCAGGCCGCAGATTGCCTGCATGTTGGCATCATATTTGCCGCTCAAAATGCCGTCGCGCAATTCGGGCGGGGTGATGCGCCAGTCCTTGGACCATGTCCACGGCTCAATCGTGATCAGAAGCGAACGGCCGCGCTGCAGCGCATAAGCGTCGGCAAGCGGCAGCGTCGACAGATCGACGTCTTCCCAGGGCAGGAACAGCTCTTCGATGCTGGCGCTCTTGTCGGTGCTGAAGTCCCCGTAGGGATCATAGGAACCGAACGCCGACGCAGCGCTGCTCGTCTGAACGGGGTCGGTCGCGGTTACGGAGCCGGCCCCTCCTGCAGTAGGGAAGGCGGCGCTTCCGCCCAATACCAGCGCGATTGCAAGTGCCTTTGCCGCGGAGTGTGTCATCATAGATTCTCCCATGGCCTCGACTTCTCGCGGAAGTTAAGGCTTCGCCCGTGCGCATCGATGCCTGATCGATACGGCTACCCAAAAAACCTATCGGCTCCATTGGCGGAATCTGCGGGATTTCGGAGCGATCATTGGCGGTTGTGCGAACCTTCGCACGAAGCCCACCCAAAATTACTTCTCAAGGCGCCAACACAGAAGGAGCCGTCGAGAGAGTTTCGCCGCGATACTCACAAATTCGCGTCAATATTCCGATATATCATCCCTGTCTAATTTAAGAGCCGGGCGGACCAAAGAGTCAAGCGCAATTAATGGTTGCTTAACCATGATGTTCGCAACATGGTTAACGCTGCCTTGGGCGCTTCTTCCTGCGGACAGCCTCGGCCCCTTCGACGGATTCTCCGACGCTGAAACTTTTGCCGGCTGTGATTGCAGTGCTGGTCGGGGGAGGCGTCCACGGAATTACCCTCCCGATTCAAGATGTTAAGTTAACCAATTCGCAAGAAGTATAGTTAACCAACACTTAATTTAGTTGACTCTAAGACACCCAAGTGGATTCTAAGGGCGGGTTTTCAAGGCGCGTCTGCCGTCGTTCGGCTGATGCTCGGGTGGCGGCGGTACGTGTATGAGTGTTTCCGCGGACGTGGGGATCATCAGCGGCAAGACCATGCCGAAACGGGGGCGTGGGGCGGCTCCGGGGAAGGCGGCGGAGAAGCCTCCTTTTCTGGTGCCGGTGCTGTCGGCCACCCAGCGGCGGATCTGGAGGCTGGGACTTGCCTGCTGGTCGGTAACGTTCGGATTTTTCTGGTTCTGGTGGCTGCAGCCCGGGCACATCGAACATGTCATTCCATACATGCTGGCGACATTGACGCTCGTATGGCTGACGTTCATGCCGATGTATTTTCTCTTGAACGTGCATGCGATGAAAAAGCCGTCCAGTCTTCACACGATCCCGGAACGTTCGCGGGTCGCGATGGTGGTGACCAAGGCTCCGTCCGAACCGTTTTCGGTGGTTGCGCGAACGCTCGAAGCGATGCTGGCGCAGGACTGTCCGCATGATACCTGGCTGGCCGACGAGGACCCGTCAGAGGAAACGATTGCCTGGTGCGATGCCCATAACGTCATGATTTCGACGCGGCGCGGGCGGGAAGATTATCACCGCAAGGTGTGGCCCCGCCGGACGCGCTGCAAAGAGGGAAACCTGGCGTTCTTCTACGACCACTATGGTTATGAGCGCTACCACTTCGTCGCTCAGATGGATGCGGACCACGTCCCGACACCAACCTATCTCAGGGAAATCCTGGTCGCCTTTGCCGACCCGGCGGTTGGCTATGTATCGGCGCCGAGCATATGCGACAACAATGCCGCTGAAAGCTGGTCGGCACGCGGCCGGCTGTTCCCGGAAGGGATGTTCCACGGACCCTTGCAGTCCGGCCATACGGGCGACGGAACGCCGCTCTGCATCGGCTCGCACTATGCCGTGAGAACCGCAGCGCTCAAGCAGGTCGGCGGCCTTGGCCCGGAACTGGCCGAAGATCACTCGACGTCCATGCTGTTCATTGCGGCTGGTTGGCGCGGTGTGCATGCCATAGACGCCATTGCCCATGGCGATGGCCCGCAGACCTTTGCCGATCTTGTCACGCAGGAGTTCCAGTGGTCGCGGAGCCTGATGACGATCATGCTCGAATACTCGCCGATATACCTTTCCAAGCTATCGCCACGGCTGAAATTCCAGTTCCTGTTTCGCCAGCTCTGGTATCCGCTTTTCGCCGTGTTTTCGCTTGTCATGTACGTCATGCCTATGTACGCGCTTCTGACGGGGAAGAGCTTCGCCAATGTGACGTATGTTGATTTCCTTTTATACTATGCTCCGAACTCTATTTCCCTGATTATGCTGGTGATGTTGCTGAAGGCATTCGACCTGTCGCGCCCGCTCACTGCCAGGACGATCAGTTGGGAGGGAATGTTGTTCTCATTCTTCGCGCGTTGGCCGTGGGTGCTGGCGGGCACGCTGTCGTCGATCCGTGATTATGTGACCAAGTCGTTCGTGGATTTTCGTGTTACCCCCAAGGGCAGTGGCCCGAAAAATCTGCTGCCTGCCCGCGTCATCGTTCCGTATGTGGCACTTGCAATCGGAGCTTCGCTGCCGGTCCTTCTAGTGGACCGCGCGTCGGATGCCACCGGCTTCTACTGGTTCGCTGCCTTCAATGCGTTCGTCTACGGGCTGCTTGTGGTCGTAATCATCACCAGGCACCTGGCGGAGAACAGAATTTCGTTGCGGCGCAATGTTGCGAAACTCGCCTTGCAGGCCTCGCTCGCTGGCATTGCGCTCTTCGTCCCGGGCGCTGCGTTTTATGACCGCGGCCTGGAAGGCATATATGGGCTCCAGCAGGGAGCAGGCAGTGTGCGCATCGTCAGCGTGGCCTACCCGGTTTCCGGAGCCGGGCGTGGTGGGAGCGGAACCCGCACATTCCATCTTGACCCCGCCTGGGATCGGCCAATCGTCAGATAGTCTGGAAGAGCCTGGCGCCCGCCAACTCAGGAATTGCCATGACAAAACACCCAAGGCACAGGCATTTCTCGACCCCAGGGGTGGAAGCGGTGGCTAATTCGAGATCTGTCGGTTCGCCGGGCGAGTGAACCTGGCACTTGGAAAATGGCAGCGGCTTTGAGATTGCAACGTAGCATCAGGCCCTTTGCTCTTTCGGTTGTCATCGCGGTTATGCACGGAACGGTCAGATGGAATTGAAGACACAGCCCGGTTCACAAGGTTCCAAGCGCTTCCTCCGCGCAGGCCTGCTGATCGCTTGCACCGGGTTTTTCTCCTGGGTGCTTCTGGGTGTCTACCGCGGCTTCATCATCGATCCCCAATCGACGCTCCAGGGTCGCTTGGCCTCTATCCCCAGCGGGATAGCGTCAAGCTACCACGATCTGATTTTCATTTCGTCGCTGACCGCAGCAGCCCTGCTCCTGCTTTTCCTGGCAAAGGCCAGCCGCCTCTTCGGCGTCGTCGTGGTCATCACTTTCTATCTCGCCATCCTGATTTCGCTATGTTGGGGGTTTGCCAACATCAATCTCGTCAAAATGCTGAGCGAGCCGTTTACTTTCCAGTGGTTGATCTATGGCGACTTCCTGCAGAATGCCGACGCCAAGAACGCCATAGGTGACGCGCTCAACCCAAGGGATTTCGCATTCTCGTCGTTGTCCATAGTTCTGGCGCTGGTCTTGGGTTATGCGACAGCAGGGCTGTGCGTGCGGCTGGCGGGAACTGCTCGAGCGGTATTGCTGGGGACGCTTTTCCTGTGCGTCGGTGCTGGACTGGTCGGCACCGGGTACCATGTTCGGGCGACGGCCTTGCCAGAGGCAAAGGTTGCCAACCCTATCGTGTACTTTGTTGAATCGGCTCTGTTCAGTCCGACCCCCGTCGTTTTCGCCGTGAATACCGGGGTGGACGTTGACGTCGCCAGCGTTGGGGAACGTCCGGCGGAGACGTCCAGCTTCAAGGTGCAATCACCAAATCCGATAAAGAACGTGCTGGTTTTCATGATGGAATCGGTGCCATCCCGATACGTCGAGACGTTTGGTGGAAAGTATCCTGTTACACCAAACATAAAGAGCTACTCAAGTGACTCGATACGCTTCGACAATATATATGCGCACACTCCCTCTACAAACTATTCGATATTTTCGCTGTTCAGCTCGATGTACAATGACATATCTTACTATGGAATGACCGCGAGCCATCCGGATCTGCCGCTGAGTTCAATATCCAACACTCTGACCGCAAGCGGCTTTCGCACCGGATTTTTCTGGAGTGCGGATTCACGGTTCCAGCGCGTGGATGAGTTTCTGCTCAACAAGGGGCTTGATGTCATTCAGGACTACCGCGGGCAGAAATGCGATATTCCCACATTCAAGCTCAGTTCCAAGGAATGGAAGAATTTCGACTACAACAGCGATCTCTGTACCGCTCAATCCGTCATCAACTGGGTGAATGAGGATGCCGAAAATCCCTTCTTCGCGGTGATGTTTACGGCGATGACCCATTACCCGTATCTCATCGACAGCCCGCTGTTTACGGCGATGAAAGAGACCCCCGACCTCTCTGACGGCTCGAAAGTTCACTATTCCGATGACGAGAAGTTCAACGCCTACCTCAACGCGCTGAAGGTCGGCGACCAGGCGCTGGGACAGATCCTCGATTCACTCAAGCGGTCCGGCAAACTCGATTCGACGCTTGTGGTCATACTCGGCGACCACGGTGAAGCGTTTGGAGAGCATGGGAACTACGTTCATGCCAGTGCTCTCTACGAAGAAAATATCCATATCCCGCTTATCATGATCAACAAGCAGCTTTTCCATGATGACGTCGCACATGCTGTCGGTGGGATTATCGACATAGCCCCGACCATCCTCGATATACTCGGCCTTCCGCTTCCAAAATCCTGGCAGGGTCACAGCTTGTTCAGCGAGCAGCGGCCGAACAAGACATTCTTCTTCATTCCCTGGAGCGGTTTCCAATTCGGCTACCGCGAAGATGATCGAAAGGTCATCTTCAACGCGACCACCGGCAGCATCGAGGCGTATGACCTCAAGACGGATCCTACGGAAAAGGTCAACCTCATCAAGGCCGGCACCGGCGATCGCACCGCCATCCTGCAGCCGATCGCGGGATGGGTACAGTCGCAGAAGCGCCGCGTTGCCGATATGATCGCCGATGCGACGAAAGACGCGGCGCGTTGCAGCATTGCCAGCCTCGAGATCGACGCGGCCGGTACCAGCTTCGAGGGTTCCCCTCGGCTCGACGTGCTTGTCGACGGAAAGCCGGTTGGACAGGCGGACGTCCTGGGGACGGAAAGCACGGCGATCACAGCAGAATCGATCGTCGCGGAGTTGAAGGCAGCGTCCGCTCATACCGTACCATTTCGCTTCAATCTAAGCGCCGTGCCCAATCCGCGGAAAATCGAACTCCGCTATGCCAACGACTTGTGGGCGGGGCAGGGCAAGGCTGGCGATCGCAACCTGTTCGTCAAGAATATCAAGATAGACGGCCGAGTGGTGCCGAAGAGCAAGCTGCATGTCGACAACAAGACTGTAGGGTTCATCGATGACAGCGGGACCAGCATGTTCAACAGCGGCTCGCTGTGGGTCAGCGGTCCATTTGTCGAGGGGTGCATATAGCGGCATAGGCACTCTGGAGCGGGCCGCCACATCCAGCCACTTCCGGCGATAAGGATCGCCAGCCCTTTTTGTCGGCTGGAGAGAGCCTGGGGCAGTCGGCCCTGCCAGCGCCGGTTGCGGCGCTGAGCGTTTTATACATCGCAACATCCCTGACAGCCCGAGCGCCGGCTTCTGTTTGCCGCGGGCGCGAGTCCGTCGCGTATGCCGGTGTGCCGTTTGGCAAGGCTCCGTCTGCCAGCCGATCCGACAATCGAATTTCCTTCAAATTCGAGCGAAGAGTGAAAGGCTGCGTTCATTATGACGTTTGCACGAATTTTAATAAGTCTCTTCTAATATGACGGAACGATGTGGATGGAAAACGACCACTCACGAGCGATTAGAAAACGACGGATTCGAAGTATATTCTTTGCTTTCAATCACGTTGCATTACAGGGCAGGGAGCAGATGATGAGACAATTTATGGAAAATCTGACCGGCAGAAAATATGCCTATGCTGTTGCTGCAATCGCATTGGCCTCGATGGTGTCAGGCTGCCAGACGACGGACACGACCAAGACCAGCTCAATCAACGGACGGATCGTTGATCAAGGTTTTGGCACGAAGGTCCAGCACGTCAAGAAGCTCGATCGCGTCGGAAAGAAGGTTCTCTACCGCAAGCCGCTCGCACAGACGACCATGGTGACGCGTACGAGGGAGGAGACCTATGCGGCCTTCGTGCGGCCGCAGCGGGTCGGCAGGCCGGCGATGGTGAAGGTCTCCTACAGCCCGGGCAATGGCGGCCCGTTCCTCGGTCATTCGCCTTGGATTTGTGGCCCGAGCGGTTTCGGCCAGCGCGCCAGCTGCCGTTCGCGCTACTAGACCATCGGACCCAAAAGTGGCGGCGCGATTTGAATGAAGGATCCGCCGCTCTTGTCTTCGCCGGGGGCGCGAGTCGAGGGCGAGGGGTTGGCGCAGGATTGCGCCTTGCCTCGCCCTCAGGCCGCCATTCCCGGCGTCGACGAACCCTGCCGGTCCACTGTCGGCCTTGAAACCAAAATCCCACCCAGCAAGCTGTTGATGAAGCCACCGCTCCGGTCAGCGCTGTGGGCGCGGAGCTTCCATGGCGTTCCGATCAAGTCACGATGGCCGGCTGGGGCGGAGCCAGCCGTCATTGTCACCGGGCGCCGGCTGTGGCCGCGCGACATAGGCCGATGCTCCATTCGCTTCGTGATAGACTCGTGCCAGCATTTCAGCCAGCACGCCCGACGTCACCATCTGCACCCCGGCGATGAGCAGGAAGAAGCCGGTGAACAGCATCGGGCGTGTTCCGATGTCCTCGGCGAAAAGCAGCTTCAGGCAAAGCAGGTAGGCAAGGATCAGCGAACCCAGCGCGCCAAGCACGATGCCGATGCCGCCGAAGAAGTGCCCGGGCCGTGTGCGATAGCGCATGAAGAAATACATGAACACCAGATCGAGCACGACCCTGAAGGTGCGCGAAATGCCGTATTTGGACTGGCCGTGGATGCGGGCATGGTGCGTCACCACCTCCTGCGCGATGCGTCTGGGTGTCGTCACCGTGGCCAGCCATGCCGGGATGAAGCGGTGCATCTCGCCATAGAGCTTGACGCTGCGGATGACGTTGCCGCGATAGACCTTCAGGCTGCAGCCATAGTCCTTGAGGCGCACCCCGGTGACGCGCGCGATCAGCGCGTTGGCAATGCGCGAGGGCAGCCTGCGCATGAAAAACCCTTCCTGGCGATCCTTGCGCCAGCCGACCACCAGGTCGAGATCCTCGCTCAACAGGCGGTAGACCATACGCGGAATGTCGAAGGGATCATTTTGCAGGTCGCCGTCGATCGTGGCGATGACGTCGCCGCGCGCCGCGTCGATGCCGGCCTGCATCGCGGCGGTCTGCTTGTAGTTGCGCACCAGCTCGACCGCATGCACATGCGGGCCGTAATGCGCCGCCAGGCGCCTGATCTCGCTCACCGTCGCGTCGGTACTGCCGTCATCGACCAGCACGACCTCCCATGGCTGCTCGTAGCGTTCCATAGCCTGGTGAATCCGTGCCAGCAGTGGCTCGACGTTTTCGGCTTCGTTGTACATGGGTACGACGATGGACAGTGTATGGTCCGGCATCACCGTGCCGTCAGGCAGTCCCGAAGCAGGGATGGGCAATACGCTCATAGGGATGGTTTCCTTGCAGGGCCGACGGCCGGGTTCCCCGGCAGCGTCGATTTCGAGGGAAACAGCCAGGCGATCGCACCCGTGGCGATTGCCGAGCAGAAGATGAACAGATGCAGTGCCAGCGCTGCCTGAAGGCCGCTCTTCATGGCAATGCCGGAGGTGAGCAGCGCCGCCGCTGCACCCGCCTCGTAGGTGCCGAAGCCGGCAACGCCTTGCACCGGCAGTATGGCGGCGCCTTCGGCCCCGACGACGCCTGGAAAGGCGGTCGAAAAGGATGTCCCCAGCAGCATTGCCAGCAACCATCCCTGTACGGTGAGCTTCAGCGACCAATTGGCGATCGTCCACCACCAGCCATAGCGCGATCGGCCGGTCGCCTCGGTGAAGACATCGCGCAGCCTGCCGAGTTTCGCCACGATCTTGCCGCGGCCTGCCCAGTCATGCGGCGCCCGCGCCCAGCGCGGCAGATACCAGGCGGCAGCGACCACCGCCGCCACGCCCGCGATCCTTGTCGCCGGATGCAGGCCCGGCCACACCACCAGGGCCAGCACGCCGACGACGAAGGCATCCTGCAGTCTGAACCACAGAAGCGAGGCGCTGGCGCGCATGATAGGTATGCCGAAGACCTGGCGCAGGAGCAGGGGAAAGGCCGTCTCGCCGCCGCGAAAGGGCACGACGTTGATCATTGCATTGTGGATCAGGATGATCCGCAGGCAGGCACCGAAACGGCCATGCACCTCGTCGCGGAACTCGTCGCAGACGCGCAGCGCGCGCAGCACGTAGGTGACGAACAGCGCAAGCGCCACCGCCGCGAAAGCGCCGGGCGTGATGCTCGCGAAAGCATCGCCCACCATCTTCCAGCGCGAGTCGCTGACGACCCACGCCAGCAGGGCCAGGCTCACGATTATTGAGGCAGCTCGTTTCAACAATTCAACAATTCCTGCGCAGGCTTGCGCTATCGGATTCCGTCGGCCGCGGCGTGCTGTATCTCAAAATCCACAGCATTGGTAGCGGCCCAAGCCTTTCCGATCGATCGCATTGCCTGGCTTGCGAGCGCGCATCCGCGCAACTTCAGGCGGCCGCTGAACCTCCGGCATCGGCCTGCTTTCCGACCCGACTATGGCCTCGGTTTCATCGATGGCTGCTGATTAGGTCGGCCGGCTGTCCGGATCCATAAGCCCGATGCGCAATCGCGATGTTGCCGTCTTGATGGACAATGCGCGTGTCGCGAATAGTTGTTGCCCGCGTGCTTTGCGGCGGTTGACACCGCCTTTCTCACGACTGTTAAATGGTTCGCGTGGCCGTCAAAGTGCTGACGCAGCCGCCTTGGACCGAATAGACATGCGAGTGCCAACTATGCCGACAGCTTTGATCAGATCGCTGCCGCTTGATGTCGGCCGTCGGCATCGCAAGGGGCCTCGGCGGTGTGCAAGTCTCAAGCAACTTGTGCTGCTCCTAGCTCTTTGCGGTCAGGTGGCTGTTTCGGGAGCGGCGCACGCGGCCGCCGCCAACGACAAAAGCACGGCGGAAGCCGGTACCGCCGCTGTTCCGACTGCTTACGAACTACAGCTTCTGTATGCCGGCCGCACATGGATATGGAAGGACGGAGCAGCTTATTTCGCGCGGGACAATCGACACCTCAGGGCCTGGACGTCCGGGCAGGGCACGGCAACCGTCGCGGAGGGCAGATGGCTGGTGACCAAGGACGGCAAGATGTGCATGGAGCTCGCCTGGCGATCGAAGAGCTACACCGGCGAGCCGCACCGCACCTGCTACAGCCATCGCATTCAGGGCCGGAACATCGAGCAACGCAAGGATCCGGACGGGGAATGGTACGGTTTCAAGCGATCTCCCGAGGATCCTTCCGACGAATACAAGAAATTCGAAGCAGGCGACACCAAGGGCGCGCAGTTCGAAGAGACCCGCAAGCTGGTCGATGCCAAGAAGTAGGCCATGCTTCCAGCCACGCTGAGCCAGTGGCCTGGCTGTTCTTGCCGTGCGCCTGTCGCGGAACCCGCGAATCGCCTATGGTTAAGCCTTAAGCGGCTCGGCAGGCGCGGTCGGCGCGCCGATCGCATCTAGTCGCATTCAATTGCATCAGCCAGACGACGAGACGATGGCCTGCCATACGGTTTTGATGAAATTTAATAATTAGTGATATCTAATATAACGTGTGATGTGCGAGTGGTCACTCATGCGGCGTGAAAGCGGCCCAAGTATAGTATGTCGCAACGCGCCCTTGGCTTATACTTGATAGCAAGGGACAGAGGATGAGAAATTCCGCGAGCGTATTTTGCTCAAGCAAAAATGTCGTATCTATTGCCGCGGCCGTAGCGTTGAGCTCTATGGTTGCAGGTTGTCAAGGTATGGACGCAACTGAAACCGGTTCGGTCCTTATCAGGCCCATAGTCCACCCGGTCCGCAGTCAGTCCGCGGTCCAGCCCGTGCAGGCCACATTTCTCGTGCGCTCGCTCCGTGCCGACCATCCGATCCAGATGACAAGCACAATAGCAACTGAAAGTGCCTACGCCTTTGCACCACCGCAACGGATCAAAGCCAGCACGCCGGCGCCGGTGAAAATCTCGTTCAATCCGGGCGATGGCAGCACGTTCTCGGGCGGCTCGCCTTATATCTGCAGCCCTAGCGGATTTGGCCAGCGCGCGAGCTGTCACCCCCGCTATCTCTGACTCGTCGAGCGACGACCGACGCTGCCACCCTGGCTGGCGGCAGTTTCATTGGCTTGGTCTTCAGTCCGAAAAAGGGAGCGGCCGTCCTGACAATGGTGTCGATGTCTGAAAGCTCCGGCACAAAGCCAAGATGTTCGCGTGCGCTTCCCGGATCGGCGTAGAGCTCCGCCGGATCCCCAGGGCGTCGGCTCCTGAGCACTGCCGGAACCGGCCTCGACGTCATTCGGCCGACCGCCTTGACGATCTCCTTGATGGAGATGCCCCGCCCGGTGCCGAGATTGACCGCAAGACTTCGCCCGCCACCCTCGAGATAGATGAGCGCTTTCAGGTGAGCGCGGGCCAGATCGGTGACGTGGATATAATCCCTTACGCAGGTGCCGTCCGACGTGTCGTAGTCGGTGCCGAAAACCTCGATCGCGTCGATGATGCCCGATGCGGCCATGAGCACTCTGGGAACCAGATGGGTTTCCGGCGAATGCCACTCACCGAGCTCGCCGTCGGGATCGGCGCCACAAGCGTTGAAATAGCGCAGGATCGCAAATTTCATTCCATACGCCGATGCATAGTCGCCGATGATCTGTTCACCCATCAGCTTGGAGCGCCCGTAGGGGCTGATCGGATTTTGCGAGGAGGTCTCGCGAACGGGCAACGCTTCCGGCACGCCGTAGGTCGCACAACTGCTGGAGAAGATGATGTTTTCGATCGAACTCGCGCGTGCGGCATCGAGCACCGCGATGGTGCCTGTCACATTGGTCGAATAATATTCGGCCGGCTCGCGAACGGACTCTCCGACATAGGCCAGCGCCGCAAAATGGATCACGGCCGTCGGCCGGTACGTTTCCATAGCCCGCCGCAGTGCATCCTGATCCCGGATATCGCCGACGACAAGCGGACCCCAGCCGACGGATCTCTCATTGCCGCGGCTCAGATTGTCGAAAACCACCGGCATGTAGCCGGCGGCGGCCAGCTGCTTGCAGGTGTGACTGCCGATGAAACCGGCTCCACCCGTCACCAGGACTGCCGGCCGGCTCATGAAGCGGCAGCTCCTCTGGCGATGTGGCTTCCGTAAAGCAGGGCATCAAAATACTCGACGGTACGCGCGAGCCCCTGGCTCAAGCTGATTTTCGGCTCCCAGCCGAGATTGGCCTTGGCAAAGGAGATGTCCGGCTTGCGCTGCCTGGGATCGTCGACGGGCAGCGGCCGATGCACGATCTTCGATCGGGCGTTGGTGTAATCGACGACCAGCGTCGCCAGTTCCATGATGGTGAATTCGGCAGGGTTGCCGAGATTGACCGGGTGGGCGGGCGCGCTCGGCGCGTTCATCAGTCGGATAAAGCCCTCGATCAGATCGTCGGCATAGCAGAAAGAGCGCGTCTGTTGGCCGCTGCCATAGACGGTCAGGTCCTCGCCGCGCAGCGCCTGGACGATGAAGTTCGAAACCACACGCCCATCGTCGGGCTGCATGCGGCGACCATAGGTGTTGAAAATGCGGGCGACACGGATATCGAGGCCATAGGTCCTCGAATAATCGAAGAACAGGGTTTCGGCCGAGCGCTTGCCTTCATCGTAGCAGGAACGCGGTCCGTGCGTGTTGACGTTGCCGAAGTAGCTCTCGGGCTGTGGGTGCACGAAGGGATCGCCATAGACTTCGGATGTAGAGGCCTGGAATATCTTGGCCTTGTTCTGTCGCGCGAGTTCCAGAAGGTTCAGCGATCCAAGCACGCTTGTCTTGAAGGTGTGGATCGGGTCTGCCTGGTAGTGCGGCGGAGAGGCGGGGCAGGCGAGATTGTAGATCTCGTCGCATTGAAGATCCGAAGGCAATGCATCGACGATGTCGTGCTCGATGCAACTGAAGCGCGGATTATGCAGAAGGGTATTGAGATTGTATCTTTTGCCGGTGTGGAAATTGTCCAGCGCGACAACGTCGTATCCGTCCCGCAAAAGACGTTCGCACAGATGCGATCCTAAAAATCCCGCTCCTCCGGCGACAAGGGCGCGTGGTCGGCTTTGGTTGGCGCCCCTTTGGCTGCCGGATTCCAGTTTCAGAACCTTGACAAGCTTACTCATGCTTTCCTCATACGCACCGCACACGCTACCGCCGGGCCGGGACAAAGCATCGCCCGGCCACGTTCCTCAGAACGTGGCAAACCTCCGCATCTGCGGAACCGCCATCACTGATGTGCGTCAATTGTTCTTTGGCTTTCGCGAAGCTGGTGCGACTACACAACCTCCGTGCTGCCACTCAGCATTCTCTGCGCCCCGAAATCGCGATTACACGCTCGGTGTCACCATCGTCGATTGCTCGCCCAAATTGCACATCCCAACGCATCGAAAATATACCTGTGGAAATCATAGTCAACTAAATTAGATGTTTCTTAACCATATCTGTTTGCGAATGGTTAATCACGGGCCGGCATCGGCCCCGAGCTGAACCGGGAGATGTCCAGAGCAGTTCCTCATTTTGAATCAGCGTATTGGGTCGGTCGCTGGCCGTCGGCGCCACACGCTGTTTGTTATGTCGAATCAGCGCTTGGCAGCCAAGATCGCCATGAATGAGGGGTTGCGCAATTCAGGGCGAGGTCGGGATGGATCCAGCCGAAAGTGGATTTAACGACCCAAGCGACGGGAAAATTTCAGATAGCAACGAGATTGCTGCCCGAAACCGCTCGGAGTGCAAATATAAATTCCAGGGCGCGAATATTCATACCATAGGGCTTGAACTATCGGAGGCACGCCGCAGCTGGCTATAGTGGGAAGAAGGGCAAGGGCTAAAGCTTTGTAAGCAAATTCATTCACAGGAACGAATTTTGACTTCATCCTCTTTTGGTGCCGCTGTTCATGATCTTTGCGCATCAAAGCCTCTGGTTCGCAAGGCGCGCCGATGGCCCATTTCGCCGAAAAGCGCATGCGCGTGTTCATTTCATAGTGGAGGAGAGGCCACTTCGGCAACGAATTTTAAGCGCATAGGTAGAACTCCGCACTGGCGCGCGGCCACGCCGCCACCGGGTTGTTACTTGCGCACGTCTAACTCGATCGCCTGGGGTGGCGACCCGGCTGGCCATCGCCTTTTGATCGTTGGGGCGCTATTGGCAAGGTCACGATGGAATGTGGTGATGTGAATGCGCTTTCTGTTTGTCCTGATCCTGCTCGTCGGCGCCGGCATCGGTGTCGTCTATCCCTGGGCGATGAGCAACTTCTCCGGCCATCAGATCGGCACCTGGCGGGTCTATGAGCAGGGCCGCTTCAAGCCGCTGACGGTGCCGCTCTCCGGCCGCGACGCGCCGGTGCGGGTGCTGGTCGACCTGACCGCAAGAGCAGAGCGCATCGTCTCGCAGCAGCGCACCGTGCTGACGCTGACCGCTGCAAGCAATGGCCGCACGGTGCTCGCCTCGACGCTGCAGTTCAACCATTCCGACAATCCTCGCCAGGCCAGCCCGCAACTGCCCGACAAGATCTTTCGCGACGAGGCCGGCGTGATCGCGACCGTCAGCCCGGGTCCCTACATCTTCACCGTCGGACCGGGTGATGCCGACGACATACCGATGCGGGCGGTCGATCTCATCCTGCGCTCCGGCGCCGGCGAGATCGACAGCCGTGCACGGCCGGTCGGCTTCGCGCTGATGGCGATCGGCCTGATCGGGTTCTTGCTGACTTTGCGCACTCGTGGCGGCCGGCCGGAAAATCCCAACTCGCAGCCGCCACCGCCGCGCTGGGGCAGGGGCTGATGCATGTCGCCCAAAAGTGTGCAGCGGTTTGGGACAACGACGTGCATAACGGTACAAAACCATGAACTACCGCCACGCCTATCATGCCGGGAATTTCGCTGACGTCGTCAAGCATGTCGTGCTGACACGCTTGCTCGAGTATCTGAAGCAGAAGGACAAGGCGTTTCGGGTCGTCGACACCCATGCCGGTATTGGCCGCTACGACCTGTCGTCCGTCGAAGCGCAGAAGACGGGTGAATGGCAAGGCGGCATCGGCAGGCTGATCGATGCCTCGTTTGCCGCGCCGGTGGCGGTGCTGCTCGCGCCTTATCTGGAGACAATACGGTCGCTCAACCCCGAGGGTGGCATCCAGAAGTACCCGGGCTCGCCGTTGATTGCGCGCCATCTCATGCGCAAGCAGGATCGGCTGACGGCGATCGAGCTGCACCCCAAGGATGCCGCGAGGCTGAGGACGTTCTTTGCCGGCGATTTCCAGGCCCGGATCATCGAGCTCGATGGCTGGCTGGCGCTCGGCGCCCATCTGCCGCCGAAGGAAAAGCGCGGCCTTGTCCTCATCGATCCGCCATTCGAGGAAGCGGGTGAGTTCGAACGCCTTGTCGACGGGCTTATAAGGGCGCACAAGCGGTGGCCCGGCGGCATCTACGCGCTCTGGTATCCGATCAAGGACCGCAAGGCGATCATCGCCTTCCGCAAGGCGCTGAAGCAATCCGGCATTCCGAAGCTGCTCGACATCGAATTCGAGATCAGGCCGGCCTCTTCGGAACCCAGCCTCGACGGCAGCGGTCTGCTGGTGGTCAACCCGCCGTTCACGCTGGAGGGCGAGCTGCGGACGCTGCTGCCGGCCCTGCACAGGCTGCTTGCGGTGGGGCGGCCGGCGCACTGGTCGTTGGAATGGCTGGCCGGCGAGCAGGCTTGAGGCGGGCTCATCGATGACCCAGGGACCGTGCTCTCTTGGGTCTGGACATGAACGTGCCAGAGCCATTCCGGTGCGTGCAAACTCGGCTTTGGTCAAAAAGCGGTTTCAAACTGGGAAACCATTGTCAACGCAACCGCTTGACCGCCGCCGAGCGAATCCGCACAGTGCGCGCAATCGACCTTGAGAGGCTGCCATGACTCGCTTCGCCAAATCCGCCCTTGCCGCCCTGATTTCGCTCTGCACCCCGCTTGCCGCGCCTCTCGGTATCACCCAGACCGTGCAGGCCGCCGATCTTACGGTCTATTCCGATGAAGACAGCGGGGTCTGCGGTCAGCCCTGGGTACTGAACAAGATCACCAGCCGCTTTTCCTATCAGGTGCATCACGTGCCGCATCTGCCTGACGTGCAGATCACCGATTTCCGGCGCATCCACCAGCATCGCTATCTGGCGGCCAACGATACCTGGCCGATCGGTCGCCGTTATTGCGGCGCCACCGTCAGTCTGTCCGACGGCCGCGATCGCACCATCTGGTACCTGATCGAGGAAGGCCAGGGCTTTGCCTCGATCGGCGACAATGTCGAATTTTGCGTCTCGGGCTTCGACCGCTGGATGGTCTACAACGGCCGCTGCCGCATTCTGCGCTAAACCCGGTCTCCCCTTCCAATCTCTTTCGCGCCTGTGGCTTGATGGCTGCAGGCGTTTTTCGTGCCGCGTTGACAGCAGGTGCGATCCGTCGCATAGGTATGAGACAGACCTGTCTCACTACTAGGTAGCCTCCATGACGCCATCGTCCGCTTCCGGCAAGCGCCAGCACGTCGTTGAAACGGCCTACGTGCTGTTCAAGCGCGCCGGCTTCCATGCCACGGGTATCGACCGGATTATCGCCGAAGCGGATGTGGCCAAGATGACGATGTATCGCCACTTTCCCAGCAAGGATGAACTGATCGTCGAGGTGCTCGACTATCGCGCTATGCGTTTCGACCGCCAACTCGCCCGGCTCACCCAAGAGGACGTTCCGCCGGAGCAGAAAATCGGAAGAATCTTCGACTGGCATGGGCGCTGGTTCCGCAGCCCGGATTTCCATGGCTGTCTGTTCGCACATGCGCTGGCCGAGTTCGGCGATCCCGGGCATCCGGTTTTCAAGGCCGTTGTCAGGCAGAAGAACGGCCTCAAGCGGCGCATGCGGTCTATCCTCGAAGATATGATGCCGCGCGGCCGCGCCGAGAGCGTGGCGGCGACGCTGCTTATGCTGATCGAAGGTGCGACCTTGCTGGCGCAGATGGGGCAGGCCGACGCCGCCATTCGCGACGCCCGCAAGGCGGCCATGGGCATCGTCGCTGCTTCGCGCAGGCCGCAATGAGCCCGCTGGTCATCGGGCTCGCATTGTTTGCGGCGATCCTGCACGCAAGCTGGAACGCGTTCCTGCGCACGGGGGCCGACAGGCTGTGGACCGTCACCGTCATGAGCTTTTCAAGCACGGCGCTCGCCATCCCCTTCGCCTTCTTCCACGACCTTCCGGCCGCGCCGGCCTGGTCCTATATCGTGCTCTCGGCCTGCCTGCAGGTTGGCTACAGCTTGTTTCTCGTGGCCGCCTACAGATATGGCGAACTGGGGCAGGTCTATCCGATCGTTCGCGGCAGCGTGCCGCTGCTTGTCACGCTCGGCGGGTTCTTCCTGGCCAACCAGCAGCTCACTCTGCCGCAGACCGTCGGCGTCGCGCTGGTCGCTGGCGGCATCATGGGCCTTTCACTCGGACGGGGCAGGGCCGCCACGACATCGATATTCTATGCATTGGCAACGGGAGCGATCATCGCCGCCTATGCGACGGTCGATGCGCTCGGCGTTCGGGCGGCGGGAAACGCCGGCGCCTACACTGCATGGGTCCTGCTGATCTACGGCGCGTTGCTGCCGGCGGCCTTCGTCGCCTGCCGTGGCCGGCTCATAGTCGACCTGCGGGCGCCGGAAACCTGGAAGGCGCTGGGCGGGGGCCTGTTTGCACTTCTGGCCTACGGTGTCGTGGTCGCGGCCTTCGCGCTCGGACCAGCAGGTCCGATCACCGCGATCCGCGAAACCAGCGTCGTCTTCGCGGCCTTCATCGGACGCCTGTTCCTCGGCGAGGTGCTGACGCCGCGGCGGGTCGGCGCCTGCGCCATCGTCGCGCTCGGCGCCATCTGCCTCGGCTATCAGCCGTGACGGAACTGCGGATCGCGCAGGATTGCCCGGTCACCACGCTATTTCCTGCGCGGCGCCGCCTCGGCCTGGTCGAGGATCTTGCGCAGGAATGCGGCGTGGCCGCGGAACGCGCGCCGTCCACTCATCGTCGCCCTGACGCGCGTCTGCGGCCGGCGGCCGACGAACAGCTTTTCGATGTCGACATAACCGGCCCTGGCCAGCGTATCGAGGTGCGCGCCGAGATTGCCGTCGGTGACGTCCACGATGGCCTTCAGCCCGGTGAAGTCCAGCGTTTGACGTCTTTCCAGCATGCTCAGCGCGGCCATGATCCTGAGCCGAGTGCTCTGGTGGATGATTTCGTCGGCACTCATCGATTGGCTCCGGCGCAGCCAAGCCGGAGGCCACGGACAACCATGCTGCCGCCGTGGCGGACCGTCTTGGCAATCTGGAACGGCGGCAGCGCCGTTTGCCTCTGTGCGATCGACATCGAAGTACTCCCCATGCTGTGCAGAATACTCTGTTACGTAGAGTTATCTGTCAATTCACGAGCAAGCCGGTCTGCGATCGTGCTTGACAAGACGATGCATCGACCGGCTGTCGCGTTGCAGTATAGATCGTCCGCCTGCACGAGATGATCGCACCGATGAGGCGGCGGTCATGATATCGGCGGCCGACGATCGACACGCAAAGCTGTTCACTGATCTTGGGAGCTTCACGAGAGGAGCGGTCCCGCGGAGTGCGGAGAATGTCGGCGACACATTCTAGCCATTGGTCGAAGATCAGCAGTGAATTTCTGCGACGATCAGCACGACCATGTGCCGATCGTAACCGAAATTTAAGCTGCGAAAATCAGTCTATTGCTTCGCTGGCTAGCAAGCCGCGAGTCAGATATGCATGAGCGCGCCGGGTCATTACGGCCGTCGGCACAAAGGAAGGGGCATCGCATGGCTAAGCAGTCATCCAAAGCGCCGGCGTCCAAGGCACCGGCAAAGAAAGCACCCGCAAAAGCAGCGACGGCAAAGGTCGCAGCTGCAGTGAAGAAAGCAGCACCCGCTGCCAAGCCGAAGGCCGCGGCGGCCAAGGCAAAAGCAGCACCGGCCAAGAAGCCGGCAGCGAAAGCTGCTGCGAAACCGGCAGTGAAGAAGGCAGCACCCGCCAAGGCAGCGGCAAAGCCGGCGGCGAAGGCGGCACCAGCCAAGAAGCCTGCAGCGAAGGCCGCCGCGAAACCCGCAGCGAAGAAGGCAGCGCCTGCAAAGAAACCGGCTGCCAAGGCTGCACCTGCCAAGGCTGCACCTGCCAAGAAGCCGGCTGCGAAGGCTGCACCGGCAAAGAAGGCAGCGGCAGCGAAATCTTCAGCACCGGTGAAGAAAGCGGCACCTGCGGCCAAGCCGAAGGCAGCGCCCGCGAAGGCCGGCAAGAAGTAGTCGCGTCTTCCCTCGCCGGGGCGGTGCCAAAACAGTCAAGGGCGGGTGCCTGACAGGCGCCCCGCTCGCTGTTTAGGCAGTCGGAAGGCGAGAACAGAGGCGGACGGAGGATATCTTTTCGCAGCTCCCAGGACTTCGCCATAGGGCGAAGTCCGGTGGGGCTTTTTTTGTGTCATTCATGCGGGTGATGAAATATCGGCGCGAGGCTCTTCGGTCTTGCCTGTCGGCTGAGCGATCCCTGCGATTCCGGCAACTCGGCGACCATGGTGATGAAGCGCCGTCTTCACGGAGCGCTCGCTAAACGGCCCTGGCCGATGCGCCGCTCGCTGGCGGCTGGGTTTTCCGCTTCTGGCCATTGCTCGATCGCGCCTGATCGGTCAACACTGCCGGCCTGCAAAACAGGAAACCGATCATGCCCAGACTGCTCTATGCGTCCACCTCTCCCTACAGTTCCAAAGTGCGCATGGCCGCAGCCTATGCCGGCATCGACATCGAAACGGTGGCGGTCAAAACCGAGGACAAACCGGCCGAACTGGTCGACGCCAACCCGCTCGGCAAGATCCCGGTTCTGGTGCTCGACGACGGTCGCTCCATCCATGACAGTCGCGCCATCACCCAGCATCTCAACCGTTTGTCGAAGAACGCGCTTTTTCCACGCAATCCCGACAAGCGGCTCGAGGCGGAAGTGCTGGAGGCATTGGCCGACGGCATTTGCGACTGCGCGCTGTCGATGGTCTATGAACGGCGCACGCGGCCCGAGGAGATGGTCTATCAGCCTTGGCTCGATCGCCAGTGGGCGAAGATCACGGCGGCACTCGACCTGCTCAACGCCAACCCGCCGAAGCTGCCGAAGAAGATCACCGCCGGCCAGATGGCGCTGCGCGCCTGCCTTGGCTATCTCTCGCTGCGCTTTGCCGGAAAATGGGAAAAGGGCCGCGCCCGGCTGACACGGTGGGCTGCGCGCTTCGACGAGAAGTTTCCAGAGCTGAAGCCCTGCATTCCCGGTTGATAGCCGATTGCCCCGGGATTGATTTCCCGATCACCCGGGAAAATCACTCAGACACAAAAAAAGCCGGGCGCGAGGCCCGGCTTTTTCGTGTCGTGGCTTGAACGACTTAGAACTTCATACCGACGCCGAAGGTGACGCGGTTGTCGGTGGCCTTGACCTTGCCGATGCCGTCGAAGCTCTTGCTGCCGAAGTCGGTGTAGCGGTACTCGACGCGGCCGAAGACATTGTCGGTCAACTTGATGTCGGTGCCAACACCGGCGGTCCAGCCGAGCATCGTTGCGCGATCGCTGGCCCCAAGGACGGTGTCTTCCACCTTCAGGCTTCTGCCGGCGAGACCGCCGGTGCCATAGAGCAGGATTTCTGGGCTGACCGCGTAGCCGAGACGGGCACGCAGCGAACCTTCAAAGCCGGCCTTGGAGTCGATGCCGTTGTCGTCGCCCTTGACGCCGTTGTAGCCGAGTTCGGCTTCAGCGCCGTAGACGAAGTTCTCCTGCTGCCACTGATAGCCGCCGAAGACACTGCCGACGAAACCCTTGGTATCGGTTTCAACGTCGAAATCCTTTTCCTTGGTCCGGCCGCTGAAGCCATAGCCGACGTTGAGACCGGCGTAGGGGCCGGCCCACGAAGCGACCGGAAGTTCAGCGATCGGCGCAGGTGCCGGCGGCTCTTCCGAAACCACGTCAGCAGCATAGGCGGTTCCGCTGAGGGCGAAGAGGCCGAGCGCAACGGCCAGCGGCCGTGCGAATTTGAGATTGGCTTGCATTGTTCTTTACTCCTTAAGCCACAGGACACAGGCTTGTTTCTCACGATCGCCATCTACCCGTCCGGGGGGTGAAACGGATCTGGCGTTCGTCGGTTCCAAATGTCGTGTCAAAATGCGGCTGAAGCGAACCTGAACTTGGGTCATTCCCCGGCACGAATGAGGCAGAACCTTGACGTTGCATCTTCGCAACAGCGAAATGGCAGGAACCATCCCGTGCTGCGCTGCACACCGCTTGGTGCAAGGACTCCAGCACCCTATATTGCGGTCGGGCGCGCCCGAGTCCAGGGCGGGCCGGGATGTCCAAACGGCCGTTTCGCCACAATGCTGCCCAAGGTGCGAACACCATTTAACGCATGCCGGGCCATATTTCGCCGGCACCGCTTTTTCGGGCCGAAATTGAGGATTGACACCATATGAGCAAAGCCACTGTCACGGCGCTGGTGACGGGCGGGGCCAGGCGGATCGGCAGGGCGATCGTCGAGGATCTCGCCGCGCACGGTTTTGCCGTCGCCATCCATTGCAACCGCTCGCGCATCGAGGCCGATGCGTTGGCTGCCAAAATCATCGCCGGAGGTGGCCGCGCCGCCGTGGTCGCCGCCGACCTGACCGATATGGACGCCGTCGACGATCTCGTCGGCCAGGCGCAAGCAGCGCTCGGACCGATCCCGTTGCTGGTCAACAATGCGTCGCTGTTCGAGGACGATTCGGTTCTGGATTTCGACTGGCGGGCCTGGGACCGGCACTTTGCCGTCCATGTGAAAGCGCCCGCGCTCCTGGCGCAGAATTTCGCCCGGGCGTTGCCGGCAGGGCAGGAGGGCCTGATCGTCAACATGATCGACCAGCGCGTCTGGCGTCCGACGCCGCGCTACTTCTCCTATGCGCTGTCCAAGTCGACGCTGTGGACGGCCACGCAGATGATGGCGCAAGCGCTCGGCCCCAGCATCCGCGTCAATGCCATCGGCCCGGGGCCGACCCTGAAGAACGCGCGTCAGGATGACAGCGATTTTGCAGCCCAAGTCGATGGCTTGGTCCTGAAGCGCGGCCCGGATTTGCCGGAATTCGGCGCCACGATCCGCTATCTCTGGGAAGCGCGCTCGGTCACCGGCCAGATGATCGCGCTTGATGGCGGCAGCATCTTGCGTGGCAGACGCCCGATGTGACAGGCATGACGGAATGAGTCCCGTAGACCACAAAAGCAAGCCGCGCGGCGGCGCCGACGATCTGCCCCCCGATATCGACGTCGAGGACGAGGCAGTCGAGGAGATCGTTGAAACCGTCGGTCCCGATGTCGCCTTCACCGCCATCGACTGGACGCCGCATGCCGGCGACGCGGAAGGCATGATCGGCGCCGAGGTGATCCAGACGCTGGTCAAGCGGCTGCCCAACGCGCCCGGCGTCTACCGCATGATGAACGCTGCCGGCGATGTGCTCTATGTCGGCAAGGCGCGCAGCCTGAAGAAGCGCGTCACCAACTACGCGCAAGGCCGCTTCCACACCACCCGCATCGGCCGCATGGTGCGCGAAACGTCGACGATGGAGTTCGTCGTCACCCGCACCGAGATCGAAGCGCTGCTGCTCGAAGCCAACCTTATCAAGCGCTTGCGGCCGCGCTTCAACGTCCTGATGCGCGACGACAAGTCGTTTCCCTATATCCTCTTGACCGGCGACCATGTCTCGCCCGGCATCTACAAGCATCGCGGCGCGCGCTCGCGCAAAGGCGATTATTTCGGGCCCTTCGCCTCGGCCGGTGCCGTTGGCCGCACCATCAACTCCCTGCAGCGCGCCTTCCTGCTCAGGAGTTGCACCAACTCGTTCTACGAGAACCGCACGCGGCCATGCCTGCTTTATCAGATCAAGCGCTGCGCCGGCCCCTGCACCGGAGAGGTTTCGCACCAGGACTATGCCGAACTGGTCAATGAGGCGAAGGACTTCTTGTCCGGCCGCAGCCAAAAGGTGAAGACGGAAATCTCGGCCGCCATGCAGCAGGCGTCGGAAGCTCTCGATTTCGAGCGCGCCGCGATCTATCGCGATCGACTTGCGGCCCTGTCGCATGTGCAGAGCCACCAGGGCATCAATCCGGCTACCGTCGACGAAGCCGATGTCTTCGCCATCCATCAGGAAGGCGGCCAGGTCTGCATCCAGGTGTTCTTCTTCCGCACCGGCCAGAACTGGGGCAACCGCGCCTATTTCCCCAAGGCCGATCCGGCGTTGGAAGCAGCCGAGGTGTTGGGTTCGTTCCTGGCGCAGTTCTATGACGACAAGCCGACGCCGCGGAACATTCTTCTGTCGCATGGCGTCGAGGATCAGGAACTATTGGCCGAGGCGCTCTCCACCCGCGCCGGCCGCAAGGTCGCGATCTCCGTGCCGCAGCGTGGCGAGAAGAAGGACCTGACCGACAACGCCCTGCAGAATGCCCGCGAGGCGCTCGGACGCCGGCTGGCTGAAACCTCCACCCAGGGACGCCTGCTTGCGGGTTTCGCCGAGACATTCGGCCTGCCGAAGCCGCCGGTGCGCATCGAGGTCTACGACAATTCGCACATCATGGGCACCAATGCCGTTGGCGCCATGGTCGTCGCCGGGCCGGAAGGTTTTGTGAAGAATCAGTACCGGAAATTCAACATCCGCTCGACCGAGATCACGCCTGGTGACGATTTCGGCATGATGCGCGAGGTGATGGAGCGACGGTTTTCGCGGTTGCTCAAGGAGCATGGCGATGTCCCGGCTGGCGATGCAGTTGATGGTTCGGCAGACGATATGGAGGACGATATCTCCGGCAGCTTCCCGGCCTGGCCCGATGTCATCCTGATTGACGGTGGCCAGGGCCAGATGACCGCGGTGCGCAAGATCCTTTCGGATCTCGGCATCGAGGACCGCGTGGTTGCCATCGGCATCGCCAAGGGCCAGGACCGCGACGCCGGCCGCGAACGGTTCTTCGTCAAAGGCAGGGACTCGTTTTCGCTGCCGGTTCGCGATCCCGTGCTCTATTTCGTCCAGCGGCTGCGCGATGAGGTCCATCGTTTCGCGATCGGTTCGCATCGGGCGCGCCGCAAGAAGGAGATGGTCAAGAGCCCGCTCGACGAGATCAGCGGTATCGGTCCAGGCCGCAAACGCGCCTTGTTGTTGGCCTTCGGCACCGCCAAGGCGGTCAGCCGCGCCGCCATCGAGGATTTGAGGAAAGTCGACGGTATTTCCGAGCAGGTGGCGAAACTGGTCTACAATCATTTCCATGAGAGCTGACAGCAAGGATGCTATTTTCGTCTGGTCAATCGATTCTCGCCTGTTGACCCCCTACATTCGCTTCTGATTTGAGTAGGCAGGCAGAAAGAGTTTCCCAGATATGGCCAAGCGCGCGTTCAACCTGCCCAATATGCTCACCTACGCCCGCATCGTCGCGGTGCCGCTGGTGGTGCTATGCTTTTTTCTCGAAGGACATCTGAAGTCGAGCGACTTTGCCCGCTGGTCGGCGCTGATCATCTTCCTGCTCGCCTCGATCACCGATTATCTGGATGGCTATTTGGCGCGCGCCTGGCAGCAGACCTCCAACATCGGCAAGATGCTCGACCCGATCGCCGACAAGCTGCTGGTCGCCACCTGCCTGCTGCTGCTGGCCGCCGACACCGATCGCCATGCGGGCATTGCCGGCTGGTCGTTGTGGGCCGCGATCATCATCCTGTGCCGCGAAATCCTCGTCTCGGGTCTGCGCGAATATTTGGCGGCGCTGAAAGTTTCGGTGCCGGTGACGCAGCTGGCAAAATGGAAGACCGCCATCCAGATGGTCGCCATAGCGTTCCTCTTGGCCGGACCGGCCGGCGACAAGATTTTTCCGCTGACCACCCAGACCGGGCTGGTGCTGCTGTGGATCGCGGCGCTGGTTACGCTCTATACGGGCTACGACTATTTCCGCGCCGGCCTCAAGCACATCATGGACGAGTGAGATGACGACCCGGCTCATTTATTTTGCCTGGGTGCGCGAACGCATCGGCCTGCCTGAGGAGGATGTCGACCTGCCTGCCGGCATCGAGACGGTCGCCGATCTCCTGCGCTGGCTGAAATCGCGCGGCGAGGGCTACGAGCACGCGCTGCGATATCCCGACGTGATCCGCGTCGCCATCAACCAGGAACATGTCGAGCACCGCGAGAAGATCGCGGGCGCCCGCGAAATCGCGCTGTTCCCGCCGATGACCGGGGGCTGACATGAGCGGCGGGGTCTTACCTGTCGTGCGCATTCAGCGCCAGGATTTTGACGTCGCCGCCGAGATCGCCAGACTGACGCAAGGCCGCGCCGATATCGGCGCCGTGGTGACCTTCTCAGGCCTTTGCCGCGACGAGCAGGGCGCGCTCTCAGCGCTCGAGCTCGAACACTATCCCGGCATGGCCGAAGCGGAAATCGCCCGCATCGCTGCTGAAGCGGTCGAGCGTTGGCCATTGCAGGGGCTCACCGCCATCCACCGCCACGGGAAGATCGCGCCCGGCGAGAACATCGTGCTGGTCGTGGCAGCCTCGGCGCATCGCCATGCGGCGTTCGAGGCGGCGAATTTTCTGATGGACTATTTGAAATCGCGCGCGCCCTTCTGGAAGAAGGAGCATCGGGCTGACGGCTCGGAGGGTGGCTGGGTCGAGGCCAAGGAGGCCGATGCAACGGCCGCGCAACGCTGGTCTCAGTCCGAATAAGATCCGCCGCAGCCATGCATTGACCGCAATCCTTTGGCCAATTGGCAGGATTGGTCAGCCTGGGGCATTGGCAGCCCGGGGCATTGGCAGCCAGGGGTGAGGGAGATGGTCATGCTGGACAGGATCGCGGAGTTCTTCATCTTCGGTTTCGTGCCTCTGGTCGTCGGCATATTGGCCGTTCCGGACCAGTCTGTTGCCGCCGAACAGGCCGTGAGGGGCGAGGTCATCTATCGCGAGCGCATTGCCTTGCCGCCCAGTGCCGTGCTGTCCGTACAACTTGCCGATGTGTCGCTGGCCGATGCGCCTGCCACCATCATCGGCGAGCAGAAAGTGCAGCCGGCCGGCCAGGTGCCGATCAGCTTCGAGATCAAATTCGACCCTTCCGTCATCCGGTCGCAGATGACCTACGCGTTGCAAGCCCGCATCACCGTCGATGACAAGCTGCTGTTCATCTCCGATATGCGCCATCAGGTCGATCCGCTGGCCGACGTGCCGCAGACCATCATGCTGAAGATGGTCACCCCGAGCGCCGAGCCCATGGTTTCGGTCTTCGATCAGCTCTGGCTGGTCGACTATGTCGACGGCATCGGCGCCATTGCTGCCCCGCAAGCGACATTCAGGGTCAGCGAGGCCGGCAAGGCGGGCGGCAGCGGCCCCTGCAACACCTATTTCGCCACTGCCAAACTCGATGGCCAAACGATCGTGATCAGAGACATCGGTTCTACCTACAAGGCCTGTGCGCCCGAGGTGATGGCCGAGGAAAAGGCGCTGTTCGATGCGCTGGCCAAGGCGGCGTCATACCGTGTCGATGCCGGCAAGCTCATCATATCGGACAAGGACGGCCGCGAGATCCTGCGCTTTAGCGCGGCGAGCTGACCCCCCAACGAAGAAGGCCGGCGAAACGCCGGCCTTCTTTTTACGGGATCCAAGGTCTGGACTATCGGCTCAGCCGACGATCTCGGTGTCCGAGAACCAGTACTTGATCTCTTCTGCCGCGGTCTCCGGTGCGTCGGAGCCGTGCACGGAGTTTTCGCCGATCGACAGCGCATGAACCTTGCGGATGGTGCCTTCGGCGGCGTTAGCCGGGTTCGTGGCGCCCATCACTTCGCGGTTCCTGGCAATGGCGTTCTCGCCTTCCAGCACCTGGACGACCGTCGGTGCCGACGACATGAATTCCACCAATTCGCCGAAGAAAGGGCGGTCCTTGTGGACGGCATAGAAGCCTTCCGCTTCGCGGCGGCTCATCCAGACCCGGCGCGAGGCGATGACGCGCAGGCCTGCCTCTTCCAGCATCCTGGTGATGGCGCCGGTGAGATTGCGCCGGGTTGCGTCCGGCTTGATCATGGAAAATGTGCGTTCGAGCGCCATGGGTCGTCCTTGTCTGAGAATGGAATTGAGAGTGGCGGGCTCTATACAAGCCGCCCGGCCCATTGCCAAGGGGTGAGGAACGGTCCGCGCGGCGGACGGAAAGCCAACTGCTTGGCTTTCCGAGTGACGAACGGTGAAAGCCCGGTCCGCCTTCGGGCGGATTGAAAGGTCCAGTGGACCTTTCAAAGGGTTTGAACGCCCGAAGGGCAGGGAGCGAGAGCGAAGGGCCGGACGGCTGCGCGTTTCTGCGGCAAGCCGGCCCCGTTCAGACGGCTGCACAGCAACGCTTTGCTTGCTATAGTCGCGTGTCGGCGCCGCGCTGAGGTCGGGCCGTATGGAGACACCATGACCATGACAGACGATCGTCAGGAACGCATTCGCAACCGCGCACACCAGATTTGGGTGCAGGAGGGCCAGCCGGCTGGCCATCATGAGCGCCATTGGCATCAGGCGGCCACCGATGTCGACCAGGATGACGCCGCAGGCAAGTCGGCAGCCAAAAAGCCAACCAGGAAGGCAGCTGGCGCAGGCAAGGCAAAGGCCGCCCCCAAGGAGGCAAAGGCTGCCACGAAGGCCGGCAAGCCAAAGAAGGCGGCCAAGTAAGTTACTGCTTTACGGCGTCAAGCCGCGGCGGCGACCTTTCGTCCCAGCCCGCCATGCAGGTCGAGGCAGCGAACGAACCACTGCGCCACCACGTCGCCATCGTCGAGCAGTTGGTAGGGAGAGGCTATGCGCGCCCATTGCAAGGCGCCGAAGACGATATAGTCGCTAAACAGCGGCGACGCGCCGCCGATGAATGGCTGATAGCCGAGCATTGAACGCAGCGGCTCCAGCGCGGCGCGGAATGTCGCCAGCCCGGCGTCGCGCGCGGTGACGACGTCCTCCAGCGTCTTGCCAAAGCGTTGCTCGCGGCTCCGGCGGAAATAAGCGGCGTTCTCCTCGTCCTGCATGGTGTGGAGGTCGATGATCGCGGCGGTGGTCACGTAGGGATGGATGGTCAGTTGCGACCAGCGCTCGACGAAACGAGCCATCGCCT
The DNA here is from genome assembly GCF_040317955.1 of Mesorhizobium sp. M1342. Classification (NCBI taxonomy): domain Bacteria; kingdom Pseudomonadati; phylum Pseudomonadota; class Alphaproteobacteria; order Hyphomicrobiales; family Phyllobacteriaceae; genus Mesorhizobium; species Mesorhizobium sp. M1342. The sequence goes on from NZ_JAMYLI010000021.1 coordinate 53,230, forward strand.
TGCCGCCTTCACCGCCAAACAGCGTCGGCCGGTCCGGATAGGCTTCATCGAGATAGAGGGCGATGGCGAAGGAATCCGCGAGGACCGTCTCGCCGTCGCGGATCACCGGGACGGTTTTCGAAACGCCGCCCTCGACAGCGGGCACCTCGAGAAAGCGCGTCGGCACGGTCGATATGTCGAGCCCCTTGTGGGCGACCGCCATCGCCACCTTCCAGCAATGCGGGCTGAACGGACGTGTGCTGTCGCGTCCGACGAGATCATAGAGCAGAATGGTCATTGGCGGCAGGCCCTTCAAGCGTTAGGTAGGCCCCGCATCGACGCGAGCCGAGGGGAAGCCATGAGACAGCATTTCATGATGTTTGCGGCCTATAATCAATGGGCCAATGGCCGCATCTATGAGGCCGCCGCCGAGCTCGATGATGAGGAATTCAACCGCGATGTCGGTGCCTTCTTCGGCTCGATGATGGGCACGCTCAACCACCTTTTGACTGCCGACCGCATCTGGATGAAGCGCTTCACCGGCGAGGGCGACGCGCCGACGACACTGGATGCCATCCTGCATCGGGGGTTGACCGGCCTGCGGGCGGCGCGTGAAGCCGAGGACAGGAGGATCATCGATTGGGTCGGCGGCCTCAATGACAAGGCGTTGACGGGCCGCTTCACCTACATGACCGTCTCGGATATGCGCACCGTCTCGCAAAGGCTGGCGCCGGCGCTGGACCACGTCTTCAACCACCAGACCCATCATCGCGGCCAGGCGCATACGATCCTGACCATCCTGGGACGGCCAAGCCTGGGGTTGGACCTGATGCTTTTCCAGCGGACCGAGGAGGGCAGGGCTTTCGCCTGATCCGGTGGCGTTTTGCGTAGTCGGTCCGGGGTTGAAGAGCTTGCGCCACTATCGCTGCATTTTGTGCTGCAGCATCGTCTTTACCTCGGGCCACTCGGAATCGATGATGCTGAACCGGACGGAATTGCGCTTCCGACCGTCCGGCATGATCCGCTCGTTGCGAACGATCCCTTCCTGCTTGGCGCCAATTCGCAGGATGGCTGCCCTTGACGCGTCGTTCAGTTCGTCTGTGGTGAATTGCACACGGACACATCCCATGAACTCGAATGCATGGGCCAGGAGAAGATACTTCGCCTCGGTATTGACCCCGGACCGCTGAACCGAACTGCTGAGCCAGCTATGCCCGATCTCCAGCTTTCTATTCGTGCGATCGATCTTCCAAAACCGCGTACTTCCGCAGATCACTCCCGTGCTGCGCATGACGATTGCATAAGGCATGACAGTGCCGGCCCGTCGTCCAGCCAGGGCATTGGCAATATATCCATCGATCGTGTCTGGCCCGGGGACCACGGTGGCCCTCAGGTTCCACAACGCACCATCCGCTGCCGCGCTCAGAAGCCCCGACGAATGTGCCTGCTGAAGTGGCGTGAGCTCAACAATCTTTCCGACCAAGGCGGGCTGTACGGATTGCACGTCCATTTCAGGCAGCCGTCGAAGCTTCGCCCCTGATTTCGCTGTCCAGCTGGCACTGCGTCAGAGCCGCTTCCGCCATCACCCACTGCTTGAACAACTGGACCTTGCGTGCGGCAAGGCCTTTCTGCGGAGAGACAAAATACCAGCCAGCCGTGTTGGGATGGTGGACGGCGAAGGGAGCCACCAGCCTTTCGGCGCGGATGTCGCTGGCCATATAGGCACGGTTGGCCACCGCAAATCCCATCCCGGAATTGGCTGCCTCGTAGGACATCATGCACGAGTCGAAATAGATGCTCTTGGTCTCGCTGAGCACGAAGCTGGCGCCGGCGAAACCAAGCCAGGATTGCCAATTCTGGGTGCAGGTGTCGGAATGCAGCAGGGTGAAGTGCTTGAGGTCGTCCGGTGTCACCTTCGACAGCCGCTTATCGCCGAGGACTTCGTGGAACAGCTTGCGGCTGCACACCGGTGTCAGGTCTTCGCGAAACAGCAGATCGGATTGCAGCCCGTGAAAGTGACCGTCGCCATAACGGATTTCGAGATCGAATTCCGAGGCCGTGAACTCATGCGTCGCGTAGGAGGTCGAGACCCGCATCACGATATCGGGATATTGCTGCTGGAACAGCGGCAGGCGTGGAAATAGCCAGCGTGCGGCAAAGGTCGGCAGCACCGATATTTTTAGCACATGCTCCTGCGATTGCCCGGTCGCTTCCATGCTGGCGGCGACGATTCGCTCCAGCGCCTCGCGAACGCGCGAGACATAGGTCTCACCCTCCGGCGTCAACGAGACCGCATTGCCGCCGCGCTGGAAAATCTTGAAACGAAGCTGATCCTCCAGGCTTTTCACCCGCTGGCTGACCGCTGAAGCGGTAATGAACTGTTCTTCGCCGGCACGCGTGAAATTACCGTGCCTTGCAGCACTTTCCACGATTTTAAGCGAATTGAGGTTGACCTGACTGAGCAGACGCACGGTTTCGACCTTAAGCTTGGCTTACACTAGCACCAGCATTCCTAATTTTACAGGGGTGGGTGAATTAATCGACTGTTTACCAAGTGTTGCCCCCATCCTGGAGAAGTACAATGAACGCCCATACCATTCCCGAACTGCGTTATGCGATGAGCCGCGAAGCCATTATAGGCCATGAAACCGCCTGGAAAGTGTCGAGTTTCGGTGTCGCGCAATATCTGCACGGCTATGACCCGGCACTGCTTGCCGGATCGAGGAGGCTGCCCTGAAGCTCAAGGCCAGCCATGCCGTGCACAAGCACCTCGATCTGACCTTCATCACCGGGGCCGACCGTTTCATCCCCGAGATCAAGGAATTGCTGCATGACAAGCTGCGCCTGGAGCGGCTGTCCGACATGATGGGCACCAAGCTGGAGCCCTATCCGCTGTCGATCGTCGGCTCGACGGTCACCTTCATGAATCCCAAGGACGGCGCCGTGGAGTGGCATTGCGATGGCGTTCCGGTCACCGAGCTCATTCCATTGTCGATCAGCAATCCGCTGGTCGGCGGCCACCTCGAAATCTACTGCGACGACTCCGAAACCGGCCGCGCCATTCTCGAAGCCGGCCGCGAGATCCCGCGCAACAGTGTCATGCGCATCGATCACAAGATGAACTACGCGACGCTCGGGCAATTCCTGGGCGTCCTGCATCGCACCGCTCCGATCCGGTTCGGCGAGCGCGTCACGCTGGTGCTCAACCAGCGCTCGGTGGCCAAGCCCTATGTCGACGACAACAGAATGTTCTATCTCGCCGCCGACAATAACCACGACCGTGAGTGGGTCAGCGAACTGGCCGAAGATGTCTGGACCAACCAGTTGCCGGCCTATCGTCGGTTCGAGGCAGAGCATCCCGTGCCCGCGGCCGTCGATGCACCGGTTCCGGGCGGCGCCAGGGAATCATGGTAATGAACCAAGATCCCGAAAAGTCGGAACCGGTTTTCGGACAGGATCATGGTCGAACAGCAAAATAGAATCCCATGCCGATTGTTTCGGCAGGGATCCGGCTCGATATCCGCGTTGGTCTTCGCTGCCGGTGCGGTGGCGTTGTGGTCCACCAATGCGCTGGTCGGCAAATCCCTGCTGGCCAGCCACCCGGCGTCGCAGGTCCAGTTCCTGCAATTTGCAGGCGCTGCACTCGTCTTCGCCGCCATCCGATTGATGAGCCGGGAAAGAGTAGCACCGGTCACGGCCGGGGCGGCGCTCATCTCTGTCGCAGTCGGATTCATCGGTCTGGTCGGCACCATGGTGCTGCAATACATCGCCTTCGCTTCGATGCCGGTCATCGAGGCCAATCTGATGGCCTACACCTGGCCGTTGATGGTCGCGGTGGCAGTCATCGCCTTGGAAAATCCGCGGCATCCGGCCCTGTTGGGTCTCGCCACGGTGGTAGGCTTCATCGGCGTCGCACTGGTGATTTCGGGAGGGCGCAGCCAATCCTGGTTCCAGGGCGATCTGGTCGGCTATCTCGCCGCATTCGGGTCGGCGCTGTGCATGGCCTTCTACTCGATCATGGTGGGACGGGTCGCCACCCCAGCGGATCGCCTGTTGCTGCCATCGTCTTTGATTGGCGTCGCTTTGACGTTTCTATGGTGCGCTCGCGACGGTTTCACCTGGCCCGTCGGCGCGGACCTGGCTCTCGGCCTTTATCTCGGCGCCGGTCCGATGGGCTTGGGCTACTATTTCTGGTCGCGCGCCTTGAAGCTTGAAGGCAGCGGCAGGGTCGCGGTGGTCGCCTATCTCACGCCGATCGCCTCGACCCTGCTTTTGACCTTGTCCGGCGAGCGGCTGACGGTGACGGCCATTGTCGGAGCTATCCTCGTCATCGGCAGTTGTGTCGCGGTCGGTGTGGAACGTTCGGAGGCCGAAAACCATGTTTGACGAGAATGAGCGTCTGGCTATTCAGGAAGCGAATTGGCTGATCGATGAATTCGGCGCCGAGGCACCGCTTTACGCCGCGATGAGGGCCGAAAAGGCGATAGAACAAAAGGATTTCGCGCGTTGCGCCCGCTGGAAGCGTATTCTGGAGATATTGGACGAAAGTCCTGCCTCTAAGTCTGCTGGTTCCAAGTATTAGATTTTCTAATTTGCACAGCGTCGATTTTGCATGAATGCTATTTTTGCTGATTCTTGATTCTTTTATGAGGCTTGGCGGTCCGTTGGGGGACGCGGTTAAAGAGATACATCGACACAAGTCTTCGCTGGGGTGGATGATTTTGTCGCAAATAAGGTGAAAGAATTGTCAAATATCGATGATAAGACCGTTATCGAGCTGACGGCCGATATTGTCTCGGCCTATGTAGGCAACAATCCGCTTCCGGCTGCCGGCCTGCCCGAGCTGATTGCCAGCGTCAGCGCCTCGGTTCGCAAGCTCGCCGGCGCGGCTGTCGCGGAAGTCCCAAACCTGGTTCCGGCCGTCAATCCGAAGAAGTCGGTGTTTCCCGACTACATCATCTGCCTTGAGGACGGAAAGAAGTTCAAGTCGCTCAAGCGGCATCTGCGGACCGACTACGGCCTGAGCCCGGACGACTATCGGGCCAAATGGGGCTTGCCACCGGACTATCCGATGGTTGCACCAAACTACTCGGCGACGCGATCGGCGCTGGCAAAGTCGACGGGACTTGGCCGCAAGCCGGCAGCAGCGCCGGCCGCTGTCGCCAAGGCAACGAAGCGCAAGGCGACTGCCTGAGAGCAGGCAAGCCACTGTTCGGCTGCTTTGACGGCGCCCTAGCGGGCGTCGTTTCGAGGCCTTGTGCGGCCAACTGGCCCGCAAGGCCTTGCGAAGCGTTGATGTCCGGTGCAAAAGCGCGGCCATGCTGATCATCAACGACCTATCGCTCCGCATGGCCGGACGCTTGCTTCTCGACCATGCCTCGCTGACCTTGCCGGCCGGCACCAAGGCCGGCCTTGTCGGCCGCAACGGCACCGGCAAGACGACACTGTTCAAGGCCATCACCGGCGATTTCCCGTCCGAGACAGGATCGATCAGCCTGCCGAAGAGCACCCGCATCGGCCAGGTGGCGCAGGAAGCGCCGGGCACCGAGGATGCGCTGATCGAGATCGTGCTCAAGGCCGATCTCGAACGCACGGCGCTGCTCGAAGAAGAAAAGACGGCGACCGATCCGCACCGCATCGCCGACATCCATATGCGGCTGGCCGATATCGACGCGCACTCAGCCGAATCCCGCGCCGCCACCATTCTCGCCGGCCTCGGCTTCGACGACGCTGCCCAGAGGCGTCCGGCATCGTCCTTCTCCGGCGGCTGGCGCATGCGCGTGGCGCTCGCTGCGGTGCTGTTTGCCGAGCCCGACCTTCTGCTGCTCGACGAGCCGACCAACTATCTCGATCTCGAAGGCACGCTGTGGCTGGAAAACTATGTGTCGAAATACCCGCACACAGTGCTCTTGATCTCGCATGACCGCGACCTGCTCAACCGCGCCGTCAACTCGATCGTCCATCTCGACCAGAAAAAGCTGACCTTCTGGCGCGGCGGCTACGACCAGTTCGAGCGTCAATATACAGAGCAGAAGGAATTGCAGGAGAAGGGCCGGGTCAAGCAGGAGGCCGCCCGCAAGCACATGGAATCCTTCGTCGAGCGGTTCCGCGCCAAGGCCTCCAAGGCGAGACAGGCGCAGTCGCGCATCAAGGCGCTGGAAAAGATGAAGCCGATCGCGGCCCTCGTGAACGATTCGGTGCGGCCGTTCTCCTTCCCCGAGCCGGTGAAGACGGTGGCCTCGCCGATCGTGGCGCTGAACAACGTCAATGTCGGCTACACCGAGGGTCAGCCGATCCTCAAGAAGATGACGCTGCGCATCGACGCCGACGACCGCATCGCGCTGCTCGGCGCCAACGGCAACGGCAAGTCGACCTTCGCCAAATTGCTGTCGGGCCGGCTGAAGCAGGAGAGCGGCACCATGACGGTGGCGCCCGGGTTGAAGGTGGCGATCTTTGCCCAGCATCAGCTCGACGATCTCCGGCCGGACGAAAACGCCTACGAGCATGTCCGCCGGCTGATGCCGGAGGCCCCGGAATCGAAGGTACGCGGCCGCGTCGCCCAGTTCGGCCTCACGACCGAGAAGATGAACACCGCCGCCAAGGATCTGTCGGGCGGCGAGAAGGCGCGGCTGCTGATGGGGCTGTCGGCCTTCGAGGGCCCAAACCTGTTCATCCTCGACGAACCGACAAACCATCTCGACATCGACAGCCGCGAATCGCTGATCCATGCGCTGAACGAATTTCCCGGCGCCGTCATCCTGATCTCGCATGATCGCCATCTGCTGGAGGCAACCGCCGACCGGCTGTGGCTGGTCAAGGACGGCGCGGTCAACCCGTATGACGGCGACTTGGAAGACTACAAGTCGCTGGTCACCGGCGTCTCCGGCGACCGCCGCGGCAAGCGCGAGGCCGACAAGGCGTCAAAAGCCGACCGCCGCCGCGATGCAGCGGCACGCCGCGCCGCCTTCGAGCCGCTCGCCAAGGAGATCCGCGCCACCGAAGCGCTGATGGACCGCATTCGCAAGCGAATCGACGGCATCGAGGACGAACTGTCCAATCCGGCGGTGTACGAAAAGGATCCCTCGACGGCGACCCGGCTGGCCAAGGAGCGCTCGCAACTGGCCCAGACACTGGCCGGCCACGAGGAAAAATGGCTGACCATGTCGGCCGAGTATGAGGAAGGCACGGCGGAGTGAGCAGCCGGCTATGCAAGCGAATTCATCGTGCCAGCCGCACGATGAATTGCCTGTGAACGCCGGGACGGTGTAGAGTAGCGGCGGATCCGGCAGATGGCTGAAAGGCCTGTGGCACAGATGCACTTGCTGCGGCTATTTTGCTCGACCGGACGACGCTGCCCGGCATCTATTGCCGCCTTTGGCGTTTAGAAGCGGACCGCGGATCACAAACTCTTCCGCGACCATGCACGAGTTCCTGCTTTTTTCAGGCGGCTTTCCGCTCGTCTTTCCATGTCTCGTGCCGCTTTCCCCATGCCGACATAGCGGTGACCGCATCGTTCAGACTCATGCCCAGGGTCGTGACCGAGTATTCCACGCGTGGCGGTACCTCGTCATAGGCGCGCCGGCTGACGAGTCCGTCGGCCTCCATCTGTCGCAATTGTTGCGCGAGCATCTTCTCACTGATTCCAGGCAACCGCCGGTGCAGTTCGGCGAAGCGGTGCGGCCGCAGGTGCAATTCCCACAATAGCGAGGTTTTCCACTTTCCGCCGATTGCCTGCATCGCGGCGGCAAAGCCGCAACTGTCTGGCTCCTTGCTCCTCATGTGACAACTCCTGACATGATTCCAATAGCTTACCTCAAGGTGCGTACTTCTCAACACAGCAAGAATATATATCTTTGGATCAGCGCGCCAAACACAAACCAATCCCTCGTCGAGAGGGCTATCGGAGAAGTCACCATGAAATCCAATGTCTGCGTGCTCGGCGCGGGCCGCATGGGCTCGTCCATCGTTCGAACGTTGCTCGACCGAAATTATCCAACATCCGTGTGGAATCGCACTGCAGCCAATTGCCAGCCCCTGGCTGCTCTTGGCGCGAGGTTGGCCTCTTCAGTAGAGGACGGAATCCGGTCGGCCGATGTCTTGATCATAAACGTTCTGCATTATGCCGCCAGCGATGCGCTGCTCAAGCAGCGCAATGTCGCTTCGGCGCTGGCCGGCAAAGCCGTCATACAACTCACCTCCGGCTCAGCGCGTTTGGCGCGGGAGGAGGCGCGCTGGATCGAAGCGCATGGCGCCGGCTATCTGGACGGCGCGATCCTGGCGACTCCGGATTTTATTGGCAAACCGGACACCGCATTGCTGTATTCAGGATCCCACGCCGTCTACGAAGCGAACAAGACCCTGCTTTTTGCCCTTGGTGGCGGCACGAGTTATGTCGGCGAGGTGCCTGGCCAAGCCTCCGCGCTTGACACCGCGCTGCTCACCCAGATGTGGGGCGGGCTGTTCGGCGCGCTCCAGGGCATGGCTGTCGCCGAGGCCGAAGGTCTCGATCTGGATACGTTCAGGAGCCATCTGTCCGCATTCAAGCCGGTTGTCGATGCCGCTTTGTTCGATGTGGTTGACCGGACAAAGGCGCGCCTCTTTGCCGGCGACGACGCAACGCTCGCGTCATTGGGCGCCCACTACAGCGCCTTCCGGCATCTTCTCGAAGCATGCCAGGAGCGAGGTCTTGACGCGGCCATGCCGCGCGCAATGGACGGGATTTTTCAGCAGGCGCTCTCGCGCGGGCGCGCGGATGATGATTTTTGCATCTCTCTCACCCCTGTTTGGAAATGGCTCGCCCCGTCCGGGCAGGGAGCCCGCGAATGCGTGATGGCAAGACAGAGCGAAGGGCGACCTGCTCGTGTCGCGGCGCGGAACTGGTTCTCGCCGGAGAGCCTCGGCGCGTCTATGCCTGCAGTTGCCTGGAATGCCAGAGATGCACCGGGGCAGCGTTCTCATACCGAGCCATCTATGCCGACTCCGCCATAGTCGCCCAGAAAGGCGAGACGAAATCCTGGCGACGAACCGGTTCGTCGGGGCAATGGCTGGAGCAGACATTTTGTACCACATGCGGATCGATCGTCTTCATGCGTGCAGAAGGCCTGACGGAAGCGCTGTCGGTATCTGTCGGCTGTCTGGAGGACCTGGAATTTCCGGCTCCGGCAATTCTCCATTGGCCCAACAGGAAGCACAAATGGCTCTGCCTGGAAGGCGTGCCCCTGGCGGAAGTCTCCTGAAGCAGACTGCCCCAGCATTGAGTGGCCGATCGGCTTCTTCCAAAGAGGAGAAGGCAGGGGGCTTGCTCGCCGAGGCAAAACCGTGCGCCGCATCTGGCCCTACACGCGGCGTTCTGAACCCGTTAGTCTTGCAGAATGAACCAGCACGCGCACCTCCGCATCGGCCATTCGGCCTGTCCGCATGATTGCCCCTCGACCTGTGCGCTCGAGGTCGAGCTGCTCGACGGCAAGCGCATCGGCCGCGTCCATGGCGCCAAGTCCAACAGCTACACGGCCGGCGTCGTCTGCGCCAAGGTCGCGCGTTATGCCGACCGCGTCCACCACCCCGACCGTTTGCTGAAGCCGCTGATCCGCGCCGGCGCCAAGGGCGACGGCGCCTGGAAGGAAGCAAGCTGGGAGGCGGCGCTCGACCTCGTCGCCGAAAAATTCATCGCGGCCGAGGAGAAATACGGCTCGGAGACGGTCTGGCCCTATTATTATGCCGGCACGATGGGACTGGTGCAGCGTGACGGCATCGACCGGCTGCGCCACGCCAAGAAATATTCGGGCTTCTTTGGTTCGATCTGCACCAATCTCGCCTGGACCGGCTGGATGATGGGCGCCGGCGCCTTGCGCGGGCCGGACCCGCGCGAGATGGCGAAATCCGACTGCGTGGTGATCTGGGGCACCAATGCGGTGGTGACGCAGGTCAACGTCATGACCCACGCCATCAAGGCGCGCAAGGAGCGCGGCGCGAAGATCGTCGTCATCGACGTCTATGAGAATGCGACGATGAAGCAGGCCGATCTCGGCCTGGTGCTGAAGCCGGGCACCGATGGCGCGCTGGCCTGCGCGGTCATGCATGTCCTGTTCAGGGAAGGCATGGCCGATCGCGCCTATCTCTCGAAATACACCGACGACCCGAAGGGGCTGGAAGCGCATCTCGAGACGCGCACGCCGGAATGGGCGGCCGGGATCACCGGCTTGACGGTCGCCGAGATCGAGGCCTTCGCCCGCCTCGTCGGCACGACGAAAAAGACCTATTTCCGCCTCGGCTACGGCTTCGCGCGCCAGCGCAATGGCGCCGTCAACATGCATGCAGCGTCCTGCATCGCGGCTGTCACCGGCAGCTGGCAATATGAGGGCGGCGGCGCCTTCCATTCCAATTCCGGCATCTTCAAGCTCAACCAGGATGTGCTGGAAGGCACGAAGATGCGCGATCCTTCGATCCGCCATCTCGACCATTCGCGCATCGGCCCGGTGCTGATGGGAGCCAGCGACGCGCTCTATGGCGGCCCGCCGGTGACGGCGATGCTGATCCAGAACACCAACCCGGTGAATGTTGCACCGGAGCAGCGGCTGGTGACGCAGGGTTTTATGCGCGACGACCTGTTCACTTGCGTGCATGAGCAGTTCATGACCGACACGGCCAAGCTTGCCGATGTCGTGCTGCCGGCGACGATGTTCCTCGAGCACGACGACGTCTACAAGGGCGGCGGCAACCAGCACATCACGCTCGGCCCGAAGCTGATCGAGCCGCCGGACGGGCCGCGCACCAACCATTTCGTCATCGAGCAATTGGCTGATCGCCTCGGCGTCGCCGATCGCCCGGGCTTCGGCCTGACCGAGCAGCAGCATATCGACATTATCCTGGGCAAGCGCGGGCTGGGCAGCTTCGACAGCTTGAAGGAAGAAAAGTGGGTCGACCTGCAGCCGGATTTCGACACCGCGCATTTCATCAGGGGATTTGGCCATGCGGATGGAAAATTCCGCTTCCGTGCCGACTGGACGGGACAGGCAGCGCCCAATCGGCCGCCGAAAAGCATGGGCCTGTTCGGCCCGGTGGCGCGGCTGCCGGAATTTCCTGATCATGTCGATCTGATCGAGGTTGCCGACGAGGCGCACCCGTTCCGGCTGACGACGTCGCCGGCGCGCAACTTCCTCAATTCGACATTCTCGGAAACGCCGGTGTCGAAGGCCAGGGAGGGCCGCCCGGAACTGCTTCTGCATCCCGACGATGCCGCAGCCCTTGGGTTGGCCGACGGCGATCGCGTCGAAGTCGGCAACACGCGCGGCGAAGTCGTGCTGCATGCGAAGCTGTTCGACGGCATCAAGCGCGGCGTGGTGATCGCCGAAGGCATCTGGCCAAACAGCGCCCATGAGCGCGGCGAGGGCATCAACGTGCTGACCGGCGCCGATGCGCCGGCGCCCTATGGCGGTGCTGCCTTCCATGACAACAAGGTCTGGCTGCGCGCGGCGGGGTGAGGGCGGCATAGCCGGTCAGGGATTTCCTGGTCGTGCATCTGGCGATGCGGCAACAATAGCAAGTATTGGCCGCGCGCCGTGCATAGCTGCGACGTTAATATTGTTGAGATTTCAGCGGGGGCTATGTATCGCGGAAGTTAGGAGGGATTCGAAATAATTTCGCTTTGGGATGGATGCACGTGAAGTTCATTTTCAAGAAATATTAGAATATTTTTTATTTGGTTGTTGAATGAAATCGAAATTATTAGGTGGAAAACCGCAAAAAATATGAGGTAGAAAAACATATCGGCCCCATTTTCATTGGTTACTAAGAAATATACCCATCCAAAAAAGGCTAAAATTAAAATAGGGTATGATATCAATGTCCCACTATTAGTAAATGAGCCACGTATAAAATTACCATTTTTGCCTTCAATAAACTGTGCCTTAAATGTTGTTATGTTTCTGTATACTCCAGCTTCAATCCAGAATTTCTTGTTAACTTTGTCTAAAAGCACACTGCTTACCAGGTTGCCGTGTTTTTCATTCGAATCAGAAATTTTAAAGAATAGATCTTTTTCTAATGTCTCATATTTAAAATCCCCAACCATTCTAGGGAGGACTAAAATTCTTAGGAAATTGCTATATCTGGGAGATTTCATGAAGCGCCGCTTGCTCTCTTTTACCAAATAAGAGGTTTCGCATAAACTCCCAATTTAAAGCTACGATTTTGTACCAGAGCTTTGCAACACCCTTTAGCGGGCTTTGCGTCATCTCACCACCATCACCCAATATTCTGGCTCTTCCGGCCGTGGCTGGCGTTTTTCCCATTCGACCGTAAATCCGGCTCCAGCTAGGGCCGCCCCCGCCCCAAACCAGGATCTCTAAAACACGATGGCGCTTGTCGCCGCCAAGCTGACGAAGGAGATTGCCAGCATGATGCTGACGACTGCGCTGGGATAGGCAGACCGCAGATCAAACCGGCAGGATTTCAGCCGCCTTGTTTCGGTCTCGTCGGAGGCTGATGTCGTCGGCGATCTGCTCTGCCTCGATCGAGATTTCGCGCAGCAATCCGGTGACCGGATTGTGAAACCCAATCAGATAAAGACCGAGGTCCGAAGCCCTCGCATTGACGCCGCTACCGCCTGGCTGGACGCCGGGCTCCAGCAATCTGGCATAGCCCGGCCGGAAACCGGTGGCGAAGATGATCGCATCGAACGCGCCATGCTTGCCATCGACAAAACGGGTGCCTTGTTCGGTGATCTCGGCAATATCGGGTGTGACCTTGATCGCGCCTTCGCGGATCTTGCCGACCGTACCGATATCGATCGTCGGGATGCGCGACGAGAGCGCGATCTGCTGCAGCATTCCTTGCCGCGGCCGCTTCAGCCCATATTTCCCCAGCCTGCCCAACGCCAGATCGAGAATGATAGGGAACAAGGCATCGTTTATGCGTTGCGGCATCAGGCGAGCCGCCATGCCGATCATCTGGATGGGCACGCCGAGCAGCTCGCGCGGCACGATATGGACGCCGCCGCGCACCGAAATCGTCGGTCGCGCACCGCCTTCCACCAGATCGAGCGCAATCTCGGCGCCGGTGTTGCCCATGCCGACGATCAGAACCGACTGGCCGGCAAAAGGCATGGCGTTGAGATAGTCGGCGCTATGCAGCCTTTTGCCCCTGAAGGCATCGGCGCCGGCAAATCCGGGCATCAGCGGCTCCGCGTTGTTGCCCGACGCGATCACCACGTTTGAAGCGTGCAGGGGGCCGGTTGTCGTGTCCACGAGCCAGCTTCTGCCTCGCCGGCTGATCGCCCGCACCGTTTCTCCAAATCTGGGCCGCAGATCGAAGCGTTGCGCGTAGGCATCGAGATATGAAGCGAACAGATCGCGCGGCACATAGCGCGGATACTCCCTGGGAAAGGGCACGAAGGGCAGCGACGAATAGCGTTTGGTCGTGTGCAAATGGACGCGCTCATAGTGGCGTCGCCACGCGGGTGCGGCCTGCTCCTCTTTTTCGAGCAGGACGAAATCCTGCCCTGCCTGCCGCAGGCACGCGGCAATGGCCAGGCCCGCCGGCCCGGCACCGATAATCGCAACTGGTGTGGTGTCGTCCAAGCGCGCCTCCCCCGACAAATTCGCTTCCGGAGAATGGCAAAAGCATGGCAGCCGGAGCCTGCCATGCCTGCAACGCTCAGCCGGGCAAGGGCACCGTCAACCCGACCTTGACCCTGTCCATCGCAACAAACGTGCGGAACTTGCGGACATTGTTGCTGTCGAAGAACAGTTTTCGCGTCAGCGCTTCATAAGCGCCCATGTCGGCCACGGTGATGACCAGGATGAAATCGGCCTCGCCGGTGACATAGTAGCATTGCTGGATTTCAGGGGTCGCCGAGAATTGCCGCTTAGCCGCGTCGATCAGTTCGGCGCGTTCGCTCTCGAGTTCCACCTCGACGAAGATGGTGATCGGCTGGCCGACCGCCGCCGGCTCGATCACCGCGACATTGCCGGCGATGACGCCGGTCTGTTCCATGCGCTTGATGCGGCGCTGCACCGCCGGCGCCGACAGGTTCACAGCTTCGCCGATCAGCCGCTGCGGCGTCGTGTTGTCGCGCTGCAGGATGGCAAGGATGGCGAGATCGAAACTGTCGAGCGAGGGCGGGATTGCAGGCAATGAGATATTCCTGACGAAACAAATTTGCATTCGGGAGGCCATATTACAGCGCTCCTTGCGCCGATCCTGCAATATATTCTCGCTGAATGCCAAGGAGGCCTGCCAGTGTTCCTGCTCAACCGCAATGCTTTGCATCGCCTGCCACTCGATCCAACCGATGCCGAAACTCTTGGCGTGGCCGGCGCCGACACGGTCGAGCGTTTTCTCAGCCATCGCGACAATCACCTGATGACGCCGCTGCATGCGCTGCCGGCGCTCGCCGCCGAATTCGGACTTGGCGCCGTCCACATCAAGGATGAGGGCTTTCGCCTCGGCCTCGGCAGCTTCAAGGCGCTTGGCGGCGCCTATGCCGTCTTCCGGCTGGTGCTGGAGGAGGCAGGCAGCCGGCTTGGTCGCCCTGTCGACGTGGCCGATCTCGATCGCTCTGATGTGCGGGCCGTCGCCGCGGCGATGACATTTGCCTGTGCGACCGACGGCAACCATGGCCGCTCCGTCGCGCAAGGCGCGCAACTCCTCGGTGCGCGGGCGGCGATCTTCGTCCACGCCGGCGTCAGCGAGGAGCGCATCGCCGCGATCGCCCGTTATGGCGCCGAGATGATCCGCGTTGACGGCAACTATGATGATTCGGTCAGGCAAGCTGCCCAGGTTTCGGCCGAGAAGGGCTGGACCGTTGTGTCCGACACCTCGTGGCCCGGTTATGAACGGATTCCTGGCCTGGTCATGCAGGGCTATACGGCGATCGTGCGCGAAGCCTTGCGCCAGCTCTCTCGGACGCCAACCCACGTCTTCGTGCAGGCCGGTGTCGGTGGCATTGCCGCCGCGCTGGCCGGCCATCTGGCCATCGTGCTCGGTGACGCCAGGCCGACCTTCATCGTGGTCGAGCCGGCGCGTGCCGGCTGTGTTTTTGCAGCCGCCCAGATTGGGCACCCGGTCAAAGTCGCGCACGGCCAGCCGACGGTGATGGCCATGCTTGAATGCTACGAGGCGTCGCCCGTCGCCTGGCGGGTGTTGGCGCGCGCCGCCGATGCCTTCATGACGGTGGATGAGGCCGACGCCGTCGCGGTGATGCGGCGGCTGGCACGGCCGGCCGCCGGCGATCCGGCGATCGTCGCCGGCGAAAGCGGCGGTGTTGGTCTTGCCGGGCTGATCCGGGCGATGGCCGACAACCCGACCGAGCTTGGACTGGACGGCAAATCGCGGGTGCTGGTGATCAACACCGAAGGTGCCACCGACCCGCATCGCTATGCCGAGCTGGTTGGCATGAGCCCGGCCGATGTGCTGGAAGGCAAGATGAAAGCCGAGGCAACGGCATGACCGCGATCGATGCACAGCGCCTGCTTGGCCGTATCCGCGAACTCGGTGCCGTCGGTCGCGACGGCGAGGGCAGGCTGATCCGGCTGGCCGCCTCCGACACCGACAAGCAGGGCCGCGATCTCTTCGTCGGCTGGCTGCGGCAGGTGGGGCTCGATGTCGCCATCGACCGGGTCGGCAATATTTTCGGCATCTGGCAAAGCCCGGACAACAGGGAGCAGGCGCCGCTGCTCATCGGCTCGCACATCGACACTGTCATCGATGCGGGCATCTATGACGGCTGTTATGGCGTGCTTGCCGGGCTGGAGGTGATCGAGACGCTCAAGGGATCAGGCTTTTCGCCGTCGCGTCCGGTCGCGGTCGCCGCTTTCACCAATGAAGAGGGCGTGCGCTACACTCCCGACATGATGGGCTCGCTGGTCCATGCCGGCGGCATCGATGCCGAAACGGTGCTGGCGGCTGTCGGCACCGACGGCAGCGTGCTGGGCCAGGAGCTCGCCCGCATCGGCTATGCCGGCGACCGGGAACCTGGGTTCCTCAAACCGCATGCTTATCTCGAACTGCATATCGAACAGGGGCCGGTGCTGGAGCGTGAAAGCGTGCCGATCGGCGCGGTGGAGAATCTGCAAGGCATCTCCTGGCAGCGTATCACCATAGACGGCGTCGCCAATCATGCCGGCACCACGCCGATGTCGATGCGCAACGATGCCGGCCATGCCGCCGCCCGGACCATCACCTTCCTGCTCGACCGGACCAAAGCCTCGAACGCGCCGACGGTGGCGACCGTGGGTACGATCCGCTTCGAACCGAATGCCATCAACGTCATTCCCTCGCGCGCCGTCTTCACCATCGATCTGCGCGATCCCGACGAACAGCGCCTGCAGGCGGAGGAGGCGGCGCTTGCCGCCTATCTCGAGCAGCTTGCCACCGATGGGAACGTGACGATCTCGGTCGAGCAGCTGGCCCGCTTCGAGCCGGTGATCTTCGACCTTCGCATCGTCGAGCTGATCGAGGCCGCCGCGAAGAACCGTGGCCTCGGCGTCCGGCGCATGACGTCCGGCGCCGGCCACGATGCACAGATGCTGGCGCGCATCGCACCGGCAGCGATGATCTTCGTGCCGAGCACCGGCGGCATCAGCCACAGTCCGCGCGAGCACACCGATGACGCCGAGCTTGTTGCCGGTGCCAACATCCTGCTTGATGTGGCCGCGCAACTTGTGAAGTAACAGGGCGAAAAATGTCTGAACTCGATCGCGACGCGCTGATGCGCGAGATGATTTTCTGGCGGCGCGATTTGCACGCGCACCCCGAATTCGGCTTCGAGGAGAAGCGCACCGCAGCCTTCGTCGCCGCCAAACTGCGTGAGTTCGGCCTCGACGACGTCAGCGAAGGCGTCGGCGGCACCGGCGTCGTCGGCACGCTGAAGCGCGGCAGCGGCAACCGGGCGATTGCGCTCAGGGCCGACATGGATGCGTTGCGCATATCAGAGCAGTCGGACGCATCCTACCGTTCCTGCAACCCTGGCATCATGCATGCCTGCGGCCATGACGGCCACACAACCATGCTGCTCGGCGCGGCAAAGCTGCTGGCAGGTGAGGGCGGTTTCGACGGCACCGTGCGCTTCGTCTTCCAGCCAGCCGAGGAATGGGGCAGGGGCGCGCTCGCCATGCTCGACGATGGGCTGATGCAGCGCTTTCCCTTCGACGAGATCTTCGGCCTGCACAACATGCCCGGCCTGCCGATCGGGCATTTCGAGACCCGTGCCGGCCCCATAATGTCGGCCGAGGATATCTTCGAGATCGTGCTTAAAGGGCTCGGCGGTCATGCCGCGCGACCGCATGCGGGCAACGAGACGCTGGTCGCCGCCTGCGCGCTGGTCACCAATCTGCAGACCATCGTCTCGCGCCGGCTGAGCCCGGCCGACATATCGGTGGTTTCGGTGACCGAGCTGATCACCGACGGCACCCGCAACGCTCTGCCCGGCCTTGCCCGCATCCTCGGCGATGCGCGCAGCTTCCGGCCCGAGGTCAGCGCCGAGATCGAGCGGCAAATGCGCATCATCGCCGAGGGCATCGCCGTCGCCTACAATGTCACCGCCGAGGTCAAGTACAGCAGGGAGTTCGTGCCGCTGCGCAACGATGCCGAACTGGTCGATGCGGCATTTGCCGCCGCAAGGCACGTCTTCGAACCCGGCAACATCGCCGTCGCCCGCGAGCCGATGACCGCCTCCGAGGATTTCGCCCGCTTCCTCGACCATGTGCCGGGTTGCTTCGTCTTCCTCGGCAATGGCGAGGCTTCCGCGCCGTTGCACAATTCCAGCTACGACTTCAACGATGAGGGGCTGTTGTTCGGCACGAATTTCCATGTCGCCGTGGTCAGGCAAAGGCTGGGTGGCGAGGCAGGAAGATGATCGAGTTTTGATCCCCAGGCCGCGCTCGCCGCTAGCCCAAACACCACCGCTATTGCCAACCAGCTCCGGAGTTTATTGAGATTGCGGGGATGATGGTCAAGACAAGCTTGTGACGGATCGGCGACCGATAGGGGCCGTGCGCATCGGTACGTTTTTAACAAAGATATTCCCCCAATGACGCAGGGGAAAGACTCAGCTAGCCTTACCTGTGCGGCGGACCTCATTATCCGCTTGGCCGGCGCTTCATTCCTCCTCCCAAGCGGCGCCGGCCTTCTTCCCCAAAAGCCTGTCCGGGACGCCACAGCGGCATGCGGCAGGACACGAGCCCCGCAAACGCCAAGTTCCGCCTCCGGTGCCCCGAGAATGCATCGGGAAAGCGCTGGCGAAACCCATAGCCGTCCTCCATCTTCGACTGCGCGCGTGGACGATTGGCAAGGGAACCAAAGGCGGTTTCCCCGGTTGGTTCTGCTCCAAAGGAGTGTTGCACCATGTTCCGTCTGCTCGTCGTCGGCGCCTTCGCCTATGTCACCTATCGTATCGCCAGGAAGATGGTCGAAAACGTGCCCGATACGGTCGACCCGCTGCTGTTGCCGCCGTCGCAATATGATCGCGAGACCTTGCGGCGGCAGTCGGCCGACATGGGTGTCGATCCGCAACGCTAAAGACACGGACGTCACGCTTCGGCCTGTCGAGCACGAGGCCAGCCTCGCATCGACGTTGCGAACAAAGCAGAAACGATGCTTGATGGGCGATGAACCTCGCCACTGCTGATTCGACCTTTCGGGACCCGACCGTCCAGCCTGCCTATCTCGCCCGGCTCAACGATGCCCAGCGCCAGGCAGTCGAGCACGGCGACGGCCAAATAGCCGGTCCGCTGCTGGTCATTGCCGGCGCGGGTTCGGGCAAGACCAACACGCTGGCTCACCGCGTCGCCCATTTGGTCGTCAAGGGGGCCGACCCGCGCCGCATCCTGCTGATGACTTTCTCGCGCCGCGCCGCGTCCGAAATGGCCAGGCGCGTCGAGCGTATCGCCGGCGAAGTGCTCGGCCGCGATGCAGCTGTCCTCACCGATGCGCTGACCTGGGCGGGAACCTTTCACGGCATCGGCGCGCGGCTGCTTCGCGACTATGCGCTGGAGATCGGCCTCGACCCTGCCTTCACCATCCATGATCGCGAGGATTCCGCCGACCTGATGAACCTGGTCCGCCACGAACTCGGCTTCTCGAAGACGGAAGCGCGCTTCCCCACCAAGGGAACCTGCCTTGCCATCTATTCGCGCGCCGTCAACGCACAGGCGCCGCTCAACGAGGTATTGGGTTCTGCCTTTCCCTGGTGCGCCGGCTGGGCGGAGCAACTGAAAGAACTGTTCGCCGGTTATGTCGAGGCCAAGCAGGCACAGAACGTGCTCGATTACGACGATTTGCTGCTCTACTGGGCGCAGATGGCGGCGGAGCCCGAGATAGCAGCGCATCTGGGCGGGCGTTTCGACCATGTGCTGGTCGATGAATACCAGGACACCAACCGCTTGCAGGCTTCGATCCTGATGGCACTGAAACCCGACGGCGCCGGGCTGACGGTGGTGGGCGACGATGCACAGTCGATCTATTCGTTCCGTGCCGCCGAGGTGCGCAACATCCTCGACTTCCCCAACCAGTTCGCGCAAGCCGCCGACGTCGTGATGCTGGAGCGCAATTACCGCTCCACCGAAACCATCCTGGCGGCCGCCAATGCGGTGATCGGCGAAGCCTCGGAGCGCTTCACCAAAAACCTGTGGTCGGAGCGCAAGTCGACCGACAGGCCAAAACTGGTGAGCGTGCGCGACGAGGTCGAGCAGGCCAATTTCGTCTGCGATACCATCCTGGCCGAGCGCGAGGCCGGCACGGCACTGAAATCGCAGGCGGTGCTGTTTCGCGCCTCGCACCACAGCGGCCCGCTGGAGATCGAGCTGACGCGGCGCAACATTCCCTTCGTCAAGTTCGGCGGGCTGAAATTCCTCGATGCAGCCCATGTCAAGGACGTGCTGGCGGTGCTGCGCTTCGCCGAGAACCCGCGCGACCGCGTCGCCGGCTTCCGCGTGCTGCAATTGATGCCGGGCATCGGCCCTTCGGCTGCCGCGCAGATCGTCGAGACCATGACGACGGCGCTGGACGAGGCCATGGGGCTGGCCGGCTGGCGTCCGCCGCAACGCGCGGCGGATGACTGGCCGGGCTTCGTCTCGCTCTATTCCGGCCTGCGCGCCGGCGCCAAATGGCCTGCCGACCTCGAACAGATCAGGCTGTGGTATGAGCCGCATCTGGAGCGCATCCACGAAGATGCGACGACGCGGCGCGCCGATCTCTTGCAACTTGAGCAGATCGGTTCGGGCTATGCTTCGCGCGAACGCTTCCTGACAGAATTGACGCTCGATCCGCCCGACGCCACCAGTGACCAGGCCGGGCCGCCGCATCGCGACGAGGACTATCTGATCCTGTCGACCATCCATTCGGCCAAGGGCCAGGAATGGAAGAACGTCTTCGTGCTCAACACGGTCGACGGCTGTATCCCGGCCGATCTCGGCGTCGGCACCAAGGAAGACATCGAGGAGGAGCGCCGGCTGCTCTACGTGGCGATGACGCGGGCTAAGGACAATCTCAACCTGGTCATGCCGCAACGCTTCTTTCCGCACGGCCAGGCGGCGCGCGGCGACCGCCATCTCTATGCCTCGCGCACCCGCTTCATCCCGGCTTCGATCCTGGCGGCGTTCCAGCAGGTGTCATGGCCGAGCGCACAGGTGGCACAGGGCAGGGCGGCCCGGCCGGAGGTGCGCGTCGACATCGGCGCGCGCATGCGCGGCATGTGGAAATAAATAGCCGCGGGATAGCGCCATGTCGAAACCACCGGTCAGGGTCGCCATCGCGGGTGCGCTGGGCCGCATGGGCCGCGAGATGGCGGCGGCCGTGCAGGGCGACGCGCGGCTGGCGCTCGCCGCCCGCTTCCACCGGCCGGGCAGTATCGGCGAAGGGCTGGTGAGCCGCGACGAGGCGCTTGCCGTGGCCGACGTGGTCATCGACTTCACCACGCCGGCTGCCTCGGCTGATCTGGCCAGCATTTGCGCCGAACGCGGCGGGCCGGCCCTGGTCATCGGCTCAACGGGCTTCGATGCTGATGATTCGGCTGCGATCGCCGACGCCGCGAAAACAATTGCCATCGTGCGCTCCGGCAGCTTTTCGCTCGGGCTCAACATGTTGATCGGACTGGTCGAGCAGGCCGCGCGGGCACTCGATCCCGATGACTGGGACGTGGAGATTGTCGAGGCGCATCATCGCCACAAGGTCGATGCGCCATCGGGAACGGCGTTGATGCTGGGGCATGCCGCAGCCGGCGGACGCGGCATCGATCTGGACACGGTCGCAAGGCGTGTACGCGATGGCGTCATCGGCTCGCGGCCGACCGGCGAGATCGGCTTTGCGGTGCTGCGTGGCGGCAGCATCGTCGGCGAACACAGCGTCAGCTTCTGCGCCGAGGGCGAGACCTTGACCTTGTCGCATGCAGCCGGCGACCGCATCATGTTCGCCCGCGGCGCGATCGCCGCCGCACTCTGGGTGGCTGGACGTCCGCCCGGCGAATATGACATGCGCGACGTGCTGGGTATGACCGGCCTGTAGCGGCCGGTTTGTCGTCCCGGTTGGACGTACGCACCCATATCTCGTCCGCCTCCGCACCGTAAAAAAGAATGCTGGAGGGGTCAGGTCTCTTCAAACCGAACCGTTCGGTTCGATTTCTGTTGACGGACTGTATAGCAGATGGTGAACGCTGGCTTGGTTGTCGGCCTCGTATGGTGGGAGAAGAATCTCACTAACGATTTGATTTCGAACAGTAAAATTATGACCACCGAGGCCCTGTGCCAAATTTCAAGGTCCGAATTCGAGCCGCGGGGGAACATCTTCGTGATTGGAATCCGCGGCAGGGCAAGCCCATCTCGGGGTGGTCCGAGTGACGCGAAATTCCTCCCAAGGGCACGCCCCTAGACGGACAGAACAAAGAAATACTGGAGTAAATAAAATGACCAAGATCGCTCTTACCGCCGCCGCCATCCTCGTTGCCACGAGCACTGCTTTTGCCGGCAGCGACAACTATGGCTCGGCCAACGCCAATCAGCCTGCCGTCACTGTCGACCATTCGGTCACCGCTTCGACCTCGAAGGTGACACAGACCGTCCAGGCCCCCGCTTCGCAGGGCGCTGACCGCAATCTCTTCGGCCGCTAATCGCGACTGCCGATATCAACCCAATCTTGAATTCAGGAGTAAATAAAATGACCAAGA
Source organism: Mesorhizobium sp. M1342 (assembly GCF_040317955.1). NCBI lineage: Bacteria > Pseudomonadati > Pseudomonadota > Alphaproteobacteria > Hyphomicrobiales > Phyllobacteriaceae > Mesorhizobium > Mesorhizobium sp. M1342. The sequence goes on from NZ_JAMYLI010000021.1 coordinate 75,365, forward strand.
TCGCTCTTACCGCCGCCGCCATCCTCGTCGCCACGGGCACTGCTTTTGCCGGCAGCGACAACTATGGCTCGGCCAACGCCAATCAGCCTGCCGTCACTGTCGACCATTCAGTCACCGCTTCGGTCTCGAAGTCGACGCAGACCGTCCAGGCCCCCGCTTCGCAGGGCGCTGACCGCAATCTCTTCGGTCGCTAATCGCGACTGCCGCTATCAACCCAATCTTGAATTCAGGAGTAAATAAAATGACCAAGATCGCACTCACCGCCGCCGCCATCCTCGTTGCCACGGGCACCGCTTTTGCCGGCAGCGACAATTACGGCTCTTACAATGCCAACCAGCCGGTTGCGAACCAGTCCGTGTCCAACATCGACACCACGCACACCGGCTCGATCCCGAAGTCCGTGAAGACGCAGGGTGATGCCAATGCCAACGTGCCGGCTCAGTCGGGCCAGGGCATCTGGGGTCGTTGATTTTCTGAAGTCTGCGACCACAAAGAGCGGTGGGCTTTGCCCGCCGCTCTTGTTTTTTGTGCATGAGCAGGACTTCGGCCGACGGCGCCAGTGTCGGGCGCCGATCGTAATCGAACCAACTGGTTCAATTTATGTTGACGAATCGTGAACGGATGGCGAGCGCTGGCTCGACGAACCGCCGCACCGTGCGTCAGGTATCCCCCTTATAAGCGTTTGAGATCAATTGATAAAACAGGGTGAGCTCAACACCTTGGCCCACGTTCGAGGTCCGGATTTCGCGCGTGAGGGAACGTCTTCGTGATTGGAAGTCGGCGCACGAAAAACCCAGATCGAGGCTGTCCGAGCGACGCGAAATTCCTCCCAAGGGCACGCCACTAGACGGACAGGAACAGGAATACCGGAGTAAATAAAATGACCAGGATCGCTCTTACCGCCGCCGCCATCCTCGTTGCCACTGGCACCGCTTATGCCGGCAGCGACAACTATGGTTCGGACAATGTCAATCAGCCGGCCGTCACCTCGCGCGCGGTCAATGTCGACCACAGTTACACGGCTTCGACCCACAGGCTGGTCAAGCACCGCGACCTCACGCTGAGGCCCGATTCGGTCCAGCCGGAATCCGGCCAGGGCAACTGGGGAAACTGACGGCTCAAGCGGGCGTGCGGTGGGCTTGGCCTGCCGCACCTGCCATGGACGCTAGCCAAGGTCCTTCGGCCGCAGGCAATGTGTCAACCGGGCGGGGGACACGACGGACCAATCGCCTTCGAAGACCACCCGGGCCAGGGCTGCCGTCGGGAATTTCTCCTCAAGTCTCTTGAGCGCCTTGGCGTCTGACCCCGGCCCGGCAAGCTGTCTGGCCAAATGTTCCAGGCCCGGATTGTGGCCAATTACCAGCAAGCTGCCGCTTGAAGCGTCGGTTTGACCAATCTGGCTCAGAATGTCCGCCGCTGAAGCATCGTACAGCGCCTTGAATGCGATCCGGGGTGGCACGGGCAGCTCCGCCGCCACAAGCCGCCAGGTGTCGCGGGTGCGCAGTGCCGGCGACACCAGCGCCAGGTCCGGCAGCCAGCCGCGCGCCGCAAGCTCGCGTCCCATCAAGCACGCCGCCTTAACCCCGCGTTCGGCCAAAGGCCGGTCGAAATCATCGAGATCAGGGTCGTCCCAGCTCGATTTGGCGTGACGGAGGAGGAGTAGTTGTCTCATCGATGTCGGTCAGGACCAGGGAGACTGGTCAGACGAGTGCGGGCCTTTTGTTTGATCGCTTCAATGTCGAAGGGATCTAACGGGCCGCTTTCCAATCCTTCCAGCCAAGCTCTGCGCAGCCGGTCCGTTTCGGCCTGGCACCGAGTCTGATTTGGCGGTTCCAGGCTAAGTGCCGTTGTCATTCCCGATCTAGGTTCAAGGCGTGATGCGCGCCAGATGCTCGAGGTCGGCTTCCTCGCGCAGCGGATCCGGGGCCATCACCACCGAGGTGCCGTTGTCGGCATCGTCGGCAAAGTGGGCAAGCACGGTGCGGCCGGCCTCCATGCGCGCCTTGCCTTCGGCAACCAGTCCCAGCGCCAGCGGATAGAGCCGGTGTTCGGTCTTCAGCACGCGGGCTGCCAATGTATCGGCGGTGTCGCCGACCATCACCGGTACGGCCGCCTGTGCGATGATCGGACCGTCGTCCATCTCGGAGGTGACGAAGTGCACGGTGCAGCCATGGATGCGGATGCCGGCGGCCAGTGCGCGCACATGGGTGTCGAGCCCCTTGAACGCCGGCAGCAGGGCAGGGTGGATGTTGATCATGCGGCCCTGCCATCTCTGGACGAAGCCGGGGGTGAGGATGCGCATATAGCCGGCCAGCGCCACGATCTCGGCGTTGAAGGCCGCGAGCGCCGCGTCTATTGCCGCGTCATGCGCCTGCTTGCTGCCATGGTCGGCACGCGAGACGACCTGCGTGGCGATGCCGCGCGCCCTGGCGATGCCGAGCCCGGCGGCATCCGCCTTGTCGGAAATGACACCGACGATCTCGGCCGGGAACGCCGGGTCGCTGGCCGCGGCAATCAGCGCGGTCATGTTGGAGCCGCGTCCCGAGATCAGGACAACGGTGCGTTTCCTCTGCGCGCTCATAGGCCGATCGAGCCCCGATAGATGACCCCGGCGTCGCGGCGCGGCACGATGCGGCCGATCGGCGTCACCGTCTCGCCGGCCTCCTGCAGCACGGCGGCGACCTGTGCTGCCTGGCCGGATGCGACGGCCAGAATCATGCCGATGCCGCAATTGAAAGTGCGCATCATCTCTTCCGGCGCCACGCCGCCGGTCTTGGCCAGCCACGAAAACACGGCAGGAACGTCGATCGCTTCGAGGTCGAGTTCGGCCGAAAAATCCTTGGGCAGCACGCGCGGGATGTTTTCCGGGAAGCCGCCGCCGGTGATGTGGGCGAGCGCCTTGATACCATGCGTGTTGCGGATCGCCTTGAGAATCGACTTGACGTAGATGCGGGTCGGCTCGAGCAGCGCCTCGGCCAGCGTGGCCTCGTCGTTGAACGGCGCCGGATCGCTCCACGACAGACCGCTGACGGCGACGATGCGGCGCACCAGCGAATATCCGTTCGAGTGCAAGCCAGAGGAAGCCAGGCCCAGCAGCACGTCGCCTTCGACAATATCGTCGGTGGGCAGCAATTGGCCGCGTTCGGCGGCGCCCACCGCAAAGCCGGCCAGGTCGTAATCATTGCCGTGATACATGCCGGGCATCTCGGCCGTCTCGCCGCCGATCAGCGCGCAGCCGGCCTGGCGGCAGCCCTCGGCAATGCCGCCGACGATCGCGGCACCCTGGTCGGGATCGAGCTTGCCGGTGGCGAAATAGTCGAGGAAGAACAGCGGTTCGGCACCTTGCACGACGATGTCGTTGACGCACATGGCGACGAGGTCGATGCCGATTGTGTCGTGCTTGCCGGCATCGATGGCGATCTTGAGCTTGGTGCCGACGCCGTCATTGGCCGCCACCAGCACCGGGTCGGTAAAGCCCGCGGCCTTGAGGTCGAACAGGCCTCCGAAACCGCCGATCTCACCATCGGCGCCCGGCCGGCGCGTCGCGCGCACCAGCGGCTTGATCTTCTCGACCATGAGATTGCCGGCATCGATATCGACACCGGCCGCGGCATAGGTGAGCCCGTTCTTGCGCTTGTTCACGTCGCGCTTGCTCATTTCTGGTGCCCGTTCAACAATTTTCCTTGTCGCGGGCTCTTCGCATGAACGGTTTCTGTCCGCAAGGATAACGGCCATTTCGGCCCATAAAACCGTGGACAGGGCGCGCATATAGGCGCTCGTGATTGGCGAAAGCCAAGCTGAAAGCCGCTCTCCCGTGCGGGAGATCGGCAGCTTCTCTCTTGTTGCCACCTGCTATCTTCATCATCTATCTCCGACCAAGAGGAGGTGCCAAGCATTTGACCATCCCCAACCTGATCACCATCCTGCGCCTTATCCTGGTGCCGGCGGTGGTGCTGGCGATGCTGCAGGCGCGCTGGGACTGGGCTTTTGCCGGGTTCCTCGTCGCCGGCATTTCCGACGGCGTCGACGGGTTCATCGCCCGCCGTTTCAACCAGCAGTCCACGCTCGGCGCGTATCTCGACCCGGTGGCCGACAAGCTGCTGCTGGTTTCGGTGTTCGTTGTCATGAGCTTCATCGGGCAATTGCCGCTGTGGCTTGTCGTCATCATGGTGTCGCGCGACGCGTTGATCGTCTGCGCGGTGGTGTTGTCCGCCGTCATGACCCATCCGGTCGAGATGAAACCGTTGTTCGTGTCGAAGGCCAACACCGCGATCCAGATCGTGCTGGCCGCGCTTGTGCTGGGAGAACTTGCCCTTGCCGTTCACCTCGACCCGCTGAGGTCAGTTCTCATATTGCTGTCCGGGGTCTTGACCGTGGCTTCGGCCGCAGCCTATCTCGTGACTTGGCTGAGGCACATGAGCGGCTATGGCGAAGGCTCCACTCCGGACATCTGAGACAGAAGCGGCAGCGATCGAGGCCGCGGCCGCCGACACCGCCGCGTCCGCGACCTTTCGCCGCCAGATCTTCTTCTGGCTGGCCGGTGCCGCGCTGCTGGCGCTTTTCCTCTATGTTTTCAGCGCCATCCTGCTGCCCTTCGTCGCCGGCATGGTGCTTGCCTATTTCCTCGATCCCGTTGCCGACCGGCTGCAGCGGCTCGGCCTGTCCCGTTTCATGGCGACGGTGGTCATCCTCATCACCTTCCTCATCGTGCTGGTGCTGGCCTTTGTCATCCTCATTCCGGTTCTGGCCACGCAGATGGCCGATTTCGCCGGCAAATTGCCGGAATATCTGACCCGGCTGCAAAGCCTGATCACCTCGTTCGATCCGAAATGGCTGGAACAGAAGTTCGGCGTCAACGCCAATAGCTTGCGCGACGGGCTGAATTCGCTGCTGACCTCGGGCTTCGGCCTGATCACCACCGTCTTCACCTCGCTGTGGAGTTCCGGCATGGCGCTGGTCTCGGTGGTAAGCCTGTTCGTGGTGACGCCGGTGGTCGCCTTCTACATGCTGCTCGACTGGGACCGCATGGTGGCGGTCATCGACGGTTGGGTGCCGCGCGACAACGTCGCGACCGTGCGCGCCATCGCGCGTGACATCAACACCGCAACCGCCGGCTTCGTGCGCGGCCAAGGCACGCTGTGCCTGGTGCTGGGCGCCATGTATGCCACCGGGCTGACGCTGACCGGGCTGAATTTCGGCATCCTCATCGGCCTGTTCGCCGGGCTGATTTCCTTCATCCCTTATGTCGGCTCGCTGACCGGGCTGGTGCTGGCCGTCGGCGTCGCCTTCGTCCAGTTCTGGCCGGACTGGACGATGATCGTCGCCGTCGCGGTCGTGTTCTTCATCGGTCAGTTCATCGAGGGCAACATCCTGCAGCCGCGGCTGGTCGGCAAAAGCGTCGGCCTGCACCCGGTATGGCTGATGTTTTCGCTTTTTGCCTTCGGTGCGCTGTTCGGCTTCGTCGGCTTGTTGATCGCGGTGCCGGCTTCTGCGGCCGTCGCCGTGCTGGTGCGGTTCGCCATTGCCCGCTATCTCGAATCGCCGCTCTACAAGGGCCGCGGCGCGGCACCTGTGCCGCAGCTTCCAGCCGATCGCGGCGGCGGCCACCGCACGCAACCGCGTCGCTGAAGTGACTGCCCAGCCAACCGACCCGCCACGCCAGTTGCCGCTCGATCTCGGCCATGGCACCGGCTATTCGCGCGACGAACTCGTCGTCTCCGGCACCAACAACCAGGCGGTGGCGCTGGTCGACCGCTGGCCGGACTGGCCATCGCCGGTGGTGGTGCTGGCCGGTCCCGCGGGTTCGGGCAAGACGCATCTGGCCTCGATCTGGCGCGCGCGTGCCGATGCGGTTGCGGTCGACGCCAGGCGCATCGGCGACAGCATTGCCAATCTCGGCGCGCGGCCGGCACTGATCGACGATGTCGATACCGGCGCGGTCGATGAACAGGGCCTGTTCCATCTGATCAATGCGGTGCGTGGTGCCGGGTCGACGCTGCTCCTGACGGCGCGCCGCTTCCCGTCCGCCTGGGGCGTCACGCTGCCTGATCTCGCCTCACGGCTGAAAGCGGCGGCGACAGTGGAAATTCATGAGCCCGACGATCTCCTGCTCGCCGGCGTCATCACAAAACTCTTCGCCGACCGTCAGATCGAGGTCGAACCGCATGTCGTGCAGTATCTGGTCCGCCGTATCGAGCGCTCGCTGGCGACAGCGATGCGCGTGGTTGAGCGGCTCGACCGGACCGCGCTCGAACGCAAGACCCCGATCACCAGGGCGCTGGCAGCCGAAACCGTCAACGCCATGGACGAAGGGCAGGGCGAATTCGAGATTTAGCCTGAGAGGCCAGTGTCAGAGCCACATTCTGGCGAAATGACGGACCGCGAGGTAGACGGCAGAGTGAGCGGCGATATAGCCGGCGGCGACCAGCACAAACATTCCGATACTGATACGCCAGGAGCGGGAGACGACAGCGCCTGGGGCCTGCCTCGCCTGTCTGCGGCTTTCACGGTTGTTCCACATCGCCAGCGCGGCGCAGGCAATTGCCCACGTCACCATGAACGGAACGGTGATGCCGGCATAGGCAAAGTAGGCCGGTCCGAAAAGCGACACCCAGGCATCGATTCCAAGCATCTGAACCCCCTGTTGCCGAACCGGCCCGCGGCTGCCGGATGCACGACCGGAGCCGGAGCAAGTGACCATATGGCTGCGCCGGGCATTGGGCTGTGAGGGGATGGTCGGAGTGGAGAGATTCGAACTCCCGACCCTCTGGTCCCAAACCAGATGCGCTACCAGGCTGCGCTACACTCCGAACGGTCTGTTGCCTATTCATTTCGGTGGTGCATGGCAAGTGCAAAAACCCGCGAGAGCAAAAACCTTGCCGCCGTGCGCATTGCGCAGTAATGACGGGCGAAGGGTGGCGATGCTGCCTTGCACAAGAACGAGGTGGCCATGTCCGCGCGCATTTTCAGCCCAGCCAAAACCGCGATGCAGTCCGGCAAGGCCAAGACCGGCCACTGGGTGCTGGAATTCGATCCCGAGACGCGCAAGAAGATCGATCCGCTGATGGGCTATACGACGTCGGCAGACATGAGAAGCCAGATCAGGCTTAGCTTCGACACGCGGGAAGAGGCGGTGGCCTACGCCGAAAAGCAAGGGCTCGCTTTCCGCGTCGAAGAGCCGAAAGAGACCAAGCGCCGCCAGATTTCCTATGCGGAGAATTTCCGCTATGACCGCAGGACGCCCTGGACGCATTGAACGGCGCCCGGCGCCAGAATATCCAGCCGGCCCGCCGGCCGGCCAGCGGTCCCGTAGCTCAGCTGGATAGAGCACCGGCCTTCTAAGCCGATGGTCACAGGTTCGAATCCTGTCGGGATCGCCAATAATTTCAAAAGGTTACGCTTTCTTGCGATAGCTGATTTTAGGTCATTTTACAGATCATTTTACAGTTTTGTTCCTCAGAGGTTCTTTTCCATGCGGTCAATAACCGCGTCTGAGAGGCCCTGATCGGTAGCCAGATAGTGCTTTTCGAGGACTGATTTGATCTCGGCCATCGAGTGCCCTGATATGCGCGCAATGTCCTCGATGCTGGAGTTTTCCCTAGCTCTCTCGCAGATGAACGTGCCGCGCAGATCGTGATAGGTGACGCCTGCGATCTTGATCGCTTCGGAACTCATTGCCTTGCGCCATGACGTCTTGAAACCATCCTTGGTCCACGGACGTCTGCGAGAGTTGAGGCAGACCCTCATCTTGTCCTTGGGTAGTGGATCCAGCAGAGCCTTGAGGCGGGCATTAGCCAGCACCTTAAGCTTCTTCCCTGTCTTCGACTGCTGGAACATCAGATATTTGCCATCCCACTGCTTCGAGGTCATGGCCAGGATATCGCCCTGACGTTGGCCGGTGGCGAGCGCAATCTCGAAGGGCAAGAGCAGATGCAACTCCAATTTCTCGCGCACGATTGCTATCTGTTCGGCTGACCAAAGGAACTCTTTTCTGGATCCCTCGTAGAGCCGGGTGATGCCGGTGCAGGGGTTTTTGTCGATCAACTCGTCGGCGATCGCGTAAGAAAACACCTTTGAGAGGGAAAAAAGAAGTTTGTCCGCCTTACGTGGATTGGCAGAGAAGCTGCGATGCCACTGCCTGATTTCGGCCTTCATACCCTTCCCCTGTGTCAGCTTGACCGGCAGACTGGGCCACTCCTTCTGGATTAGTTTGAAGGCATAGAGGTGGGCCGCTTGGCTAGTTTCGGCAAGCGCTAGGAAATCGGGATTGCGAGCACGCTCTGGCCCGGTGAAATACTCGATCAAGGTCTCGATCGTGTCGACCTTTCTGGTCGCAGCCTTCTCTTCTTCCCTCAATCGTGCGTGCTCGGCGGCGAATGCCTCGGTATGAGGTTTTTGCCTCATTTGCGGGCCGCCACGCCAAGCGTAGTAATAGACCCTGACCGAACCATCTGCCAGGCGCCGCTTGACCTTGTGGATCCCCCTTATCTTGATCAACACGAGTCCTATCCCTCCAATTTGTTGTGCTCATCCGAAGAACCAAGGCTTCGGGAGAACATTTGTAGTCAAACTTTCGCTGGCTCCCGCATGGCAAATGGCGGAGTTCGGAGAACTACGTCTCCGACATTAGCGCCGATGAGATTCTGGGCTTGTCTCTGTGAGATGGCAAGGGAGCGGTTCATTTACGCACGCGCGTTCCTCGCAGCGATGCGACGTCCATGACGTCCTTGCTGACATCCTGGCCGAAGGCGCCGGCGATGCCCGTCACACACAAACTGGTCGAGCTCGCGCTGCAAGAAGCCGCCGGCGCTGGTCCTGTCCTCGATGTCGCGTCCGTCATCGCCGTCGCATGGCGAGGGACCGTTTCTTGCACCCCCATCTGGAAAGTGCTTGTTCGCTGTCAGCCCCAACGCTGCCGGGCGGCAATGCGCCTCATTGCCGACTTTCATCGCAAGACGATGAGCGGCCGATTTGGGGCACGCAAGCGGAATGTCTTTTTTCGGTACGTCAACGAAGACGCCGACGACCTTCAGTCGCTGGTCGGCACATTCGCATCGAACGGAGCAGGGCGATCCTGTTTGATCTACACTCCTGCCGGCCCCTCAAAATCCGGGCTCCACAACCGGTGAAACGTCTCAAACTGGCTCGGATGGTTCCCGGCGAGATAGCGCACCACCTTGAGATTATCCATAAGTCGATGGATGTACCCTCGGGCCGCAACAAGCTCCAGACTCCAGATACCGAGGCACTCGTTGGCATCCAAGAACTCGCGGCTTAAAGCGGCGAACTCGATTTCCATCCCCTCGAACGTATCGGCGTCAATGCCGAAGAACTGTTTCCTGGGAATTGAAGGATCCGCGAGCTTCGACTGGGGCGTGAGCGCGATGATGACTCTGGCGCTGATGAACGTCACCCTGTCCAATGCGACCATGAGTTTCGCCGCTTCGACCTGTCGGCTCGGCGTCCCCTTCTTCAGCAAACCAAAGATTTTCGGGTGAACACCGAAATCCTCCAGAAGCTCGACAGCGTCAGGGCAGATCCCGGCGACCAGCGTTTCGCCTGGCATCACGGTTTGATCCGGCTTTTTCTCGGCGCTGAACCCCTGGCCGCCCGAGATTCTTTCGGCCAGCTCTGCCGGCATGTTTACCAAGCCTTCCGCCTTCAGCACGGCTCTGAACATATCGACCGCCATCAACTGGCGAAGAGCTTCAACAATGACTTCTATGCGCTGACGCGTCGCGTTCGTCTCGCGGATGAAGCGCCGCATGCGCTCGCAATGACGCTTGTAGGTCCTGCGCAGCAAATAGGGGTGAAGAGGCTTCTGCGGCTCCTGCAAGCCCTCGGTCAGATGAATTGCATGGCGGCTGGTCTGTAGGATGCGCTGGACTGCGGTTTGGGTCATGCCGCTAGACTTGGCTCGATCGGCATCCGCCTTGCCATCACCACCACCGGCGACAATGACTGGAAAAGAAAGGGATCGAAGCGCATGCCGCTGTTTGCTCTCATCATGGCCGGCGCCCGTCTTAAGTCGGCTGTCGGCGCGATCAGGAAGTCGCGCACCGTGACATTGTCGGGCTTCATCCTGACCAATATCGTGATGTCGGAGACGGCCTGGCGCCGCCTCCTAACTGGCCAACGAGGATAGCCGTAGCTCGTGGCTCGGTAGCGCGCGGTCCATAGCGCGACAGTGAACTCCCCGTTGACCCGCACAAGCGCGGCCTTAGTGTCGTAATGGGCCTCTCCGCCCATCTTTTCGATTGCCGCTACAAGTTCGCCGATGATCTCCAGCCGGCGCTGATGAAGTCGAGTGTTTTGGTCGAAATACCGGAAGTTCAGCGAGGCGTCAAAACCGATCAGCTTGTAGGCAGCCTGGAGGGTTCCGAAGCGATGGATGTACAGGCTCTTCGTCGAGCGGCCGGGCGCGGAATTGATGATTGAGCCCGATAGCCAGCCTCGTTTTTCAAGAAGCTTGGCAAGATTGATCAGCAACTGCTCGTTGCTGATGCGCACAGCACCGTTTTTTTGCTCGGCCACAATGGCTTGCGCGCGGCGGAACAGCTCGCGGCTGACGAGCGGCTCATTCACATTTTCACCGCGGACCCACGCACTCGGGGGGTTAGGTCTCCGCTTGCTATGAAGCGTGGTACAAGTTTTGTTCCAAACATTGTTGCCGATGTATTTTTCATTGGTGAGGAGGTTGCGCACGGAACTAGTCGTCCAGGTGCGATTCAATTCCGCGGGAACGCCGCGCTCGTTCAGCGCATTCGCGATCTGGAACTCAGTTTTGCCCCTGTTCACGAATTGGTTGAAAATCCAGCGGACAATAGCAATCTCATCTGCCGGTCCAGGCACGAGAATAACCCGGTCCGTTGACAGGCTCTTCCATTCCCTGGGCTTTAGGATGGCCTTGGGCTTGCCCACTTCATCTATCAGCATGCGTCGAAAGCCATATCCTGCGTATCCGCCTCCCCGGAAACCCAGCTTGACTATCCGACTCTGGCCAAGAAAGACCTTCTGCGAGAGCATGCGGCTTGCCTCGGCGGCCATGCTTCGTTTGATAACCTTAAGCACGTCAGAACCTACGCTGCCATCGTTCGCAAATTGCTCTGCGCAGAACTCGATGCGTATGCCTGCCATCTGGCAGCGATATTCATAAGAGGCGCTTTCATCGATGTTTTGAAATCGGCCCCATCGGCTCACGTCGTAGACGACGATCGTTTCGAAATTGGCGAGCCCGTTTTCAACATCGAACAGTAGCTTCTGCAGGCCGGGCCGCCCTTCTATGTTGAGCCCGCTTCGGCCGGGATCTTCGTATGTGGCAACGATGTCGTACTCCATGACATCCGCGTAACTGCGGATTGCATCCTTCTGGTTCTCGAGCGAGTAGGTTTGTTGATCGGTGGACATTCGAAGATATTGAGCCGCACGAACCCTCCGCCTCTCTTGAGGAGAGTTGTGGGCCGTTGCAAACTTGTCCATCGCCTTGCGCCGTCGTATCGAGCTCGCAGGATATGGACCGGCAAACTGCGATTTGGTTAGGGAAACCTGTCCAGTTTGTCTCGAATGCGAGCATCGTTGGGTCCGGGTTAACGTGAATCACAGCGCGCCGGGTCAACGCCCAAGAAACCATGTCTTATATCGTGAGACCTCGTGCCCCCGTTCCGCCGCAATGCGACCGCACGTGGCCAGCTATAGGGATTTCAGGCCTTCAAGGGAGACTTCACATGAACTTTCACAAAGCCATAGCCGCCGTGCTGATGACCGCGGCACTTGCCGGCTGCGCACAGACCGAAGGCCAGCAGCGGGCCGGAACCGGCGCGCTGATCGGCGGCGCCGGCGGCGCCCTCGTCGGCCAGGCCATTGGCGGCAACACCAAGAGCACGGTCATCGGCGCCGCCAGCGGCGCCCTGCTTGGCGCCGTCGTCGGCTCGGCCACCACTCCGCAGCGTCGTGGCGAACAGATGTGCCGCTACCAGGACCGCGACGGCCGCATCTACACCGCGCCCTGCGACGACCGATATTACAACGGCGATTACTAAGCAGGAACCGCTCAAGCCGGCATCTTGAACTCAATCAGCGCCGCTCTGGGGAGCGGCGCAACGATGTCATCTTTTGCCCACTTTGCCTGGGCTAGACTGTTCCTCGCGGCGGGTTTTGGAGGAGGTCGATGTGACGACAAGCCTTGCCGCCCTGAAAAGCCAAAGCAAACGCGCCGTGAAACGGCTCATCGGCTACGATTCCCGCAACTGGTTGCGCATTCGCCAGATCGAGGCGTTCACGCTCTTCCTCGAAGCCGGCAACCGCAAAGCCTCCGACGTCATCGAGATCTCGCCCGGCTGGAACCGCTACTGGCGGGCGATGTGCCCCAATTACCGCTCAGTCGATTTCCCCGCCTTCGACATCTGCAAGGACCGCACCGACGAGCAATATTCCATCGTCATCGCCGACCAGGTGCTGGAGCATGTGCGCCGGCCGCAGGCGGCGGTGGAAAACATCCACGCCATGACCAGGCCTGGCGGCTGGGCGATGGTGGCCACGCCCTTCCTGTTTCGCGTCCACGCCAGGCCGCACGACTACAACAGATGGACGCCCGCCGGCCTCAAGCAGCTGATGGTCGAGGGCGGCTTCTCCGAAGCCAACGTCAAGGTCCACGGCTGGGGCAACAAGGCCTGCGCCAGAGCCCATATCGGCGGCCCCGTCCGCGCCTACGGCCTGTGGCGGGATTTGAGCAATGACGAGGAATACCCGCTGATGGTCTGGGCGTTCGCGAAGAAGGGGTGAGTGGCGGAAGCTGCGCTTTTATCGCGGCCACGGCCAGGGAGTCTTGAAAGCTTGGACACTTGACCAGGTCCGCCGCCAGTGACCTACTTCGGATTCAAGGAGGCGTTGGCGAATGGACATTCGAGCGACACTGACGGAGCTATGCGAAGCCTTCAACGCGCACGATCTCGATCGCATCATGACGTTCTTTGCCGACGACTGCGTCCTGGAGATGCCGAGGGGAGCTGAGCCCTGGGGAACGCGTTGCGAGGGCAAACGCAGCATGCGAGAGGCGCTGGCGACACGCTTTGAAGGCTTGCCCGATGTCCACTACGGCAAGGCTGAGCATTTTGCCGATCCGGCCGCCGACACCGGCATGTCGAAATGGACCCTCACCGGCACCACCCGCGAGGGCGTGAAAAAGGAAGTCCAGGGCTGCGACTTCTACACGTTTCGCGACGGAAAGGTGATCCGAAAGGACTCATACTGGAAGATCGTAGAGTAAGAGCTGGTATTCCTGTCTGAGCTTTTCGTCGTCCCCAAATCCCACCACTAAGTGGGACTACGCGATGCGCGTTGCCGCTCTCGCCGACGGCCAATCAAGCGCGGAAGACATTCGAAGCCGCTGCCAAACTATATTCACCCAACGAGGGGTTAGCATCGCGCGAACACGCAATGACACCAGCATGATTACCTACCAGTCCCCCGCAATCCGAACCGCTTGATCCTCTGTCGGCTGCTCTGCCGGTCCGAGGACAAGTTGGAGATCGTCACTCTCATCGCGGTCGAAGGCGGTGACAACGATCAGCTTGGGTGCTTTCTGTTAGGGCAGCAAATTATCCGACATGGAGGTTATCTTTCCGCTGAACCAACAGCCTGTTGAAGTTGAGCGGCGCAGGGGGAAGGACCTCGGTCATCTCGAACAGAGGCACAGGGCCTTCCGACTCTGGGACTTTCTGCTTGGCCTTCAGGTTCGTGATTTCCTCGTCGCGTCTCGCAATCCGACTTTCCAGATTGGCAATACGTTCCGTCAGGAAATAACGTCCAACTGCAAACCCGCCGCCGCCGAACAATATGGCAAACGTGGCAAAGGCCGTCGGGTTAGCCGACACCAGCTCAGAGTTACTCTGTATGAACTCGACAAATTCTTGCATGGGGCACTGCCCCTCTCAGCCCACCACAGGCGGCGTATCGTCGTACCCAATTGAGACAATCCCGGGATGCCGGTGGGCTATGGCGAGTATCTGGGTCTCAAGCTCGCAGTTGTAGGCCATCAGCGCCTTCACGGTCTCAAGCGGACTGTCGTAGCGGGCGATCAGCTTGACGGCTTCTGAATGCAGCTCCGCTTTGGCTTCGGCGTCAAAATGCATTGTGCCCATTGCTTCCTCCTAGCGTTTCGCTCTGCTTGCTGCGGCAAGCGCATCTGGTTGGTCCTGAAGATGCCCGTTGAGCACGATCATCTCCTTGAGCGCCTTCATCACATCACCCGTGAAATCCTCGGCGTGGGCGTGGAGGGCGGCCTCCTGCTGACTGCTGAGGTGTCACATGAGGTCCACAACAACCGCTCCATTGATACCCGCCCAGATAGAACAAACAGGCAACAAAAATGTCAAGGGCGAATCGACCCCTGAAGGAACCGATTCCTATTTTTTGCCAATGCCGGAACAGAGCAGAAGACCGCGCCGCCTCGTGCAGACCCTATGCCGAGCGCGCATGAGGGTCAGTTGATCCGTATCCGATGCGCCAACTCCTCGTATTCAACATCCTGAAGCAGAGATAGCAGGACGTCCTTGGCGTTGAGCACGCCAAGCGGCTTCGATTCCTGATCAACAACTGGGATGTTCTTCAGGCCTCGCTCCTTGATGGTGGCCCAGACGTCGTTGAGCCGATCTCCCGGTCGGCAAAAGGCGACATCCGTCGTGATCACGTTCGCGGCGGCATCTTCTCGGTGTGCGAGGAGATCGACGGCAAGGTGAAAGCCTTCCTCGAGCTGCCGATTAAGGGCGATTGGCCATACCTGTGGATCGACGCATCTATCTGAAGGTCCGCCGCGGTGTGCGGCGGCCGACCACGGCACGAGTTGGACGCCGAGGCCCTTGTCGGGCATCGCGAAGCGGCCCTTTGATGCTATCGCGGCGAAACGGGGCAGGGGTGGTGGGGTCAAGCGAACTGCATCGGCCATTGCGGGCTTAGGCTTAGGCTTAGGTTGCCCCGCGCGGCCTAAGCTATAGGCATATTAGGAGTCGCCCATCTAAGACTGAAGTCGCCAGCTTGGCCCGCACTGGACCCGTCCCAAACCATTGAATGAACGGCGCGCCCTTGCCGGTGATATCTTTAAACGTCTTCAATAAGGCTGCATGCGTTCTCTGCAGCGCTGGTATTGGTCGCTTGTGGGCGATAGAAGTAGTTTGGACGATCCCGTTATGGAGCGCCTCCGCTGCTGCGAGAAAGTACTCGATCTCAGCCTCTGAAAGCTACTTGGACGGTTTCGTTCTGGCCATCGCTATTGTCCTACGCCGGATCTTCGCGCCATACCGGCACGCGGTTGATCTTGATTGCCACGAGGCGGCGGATGCGCAAGCCGACCGCCTCCCGCCCGGTCGGCACAAAGGCCTCGACATCGAGCCTGCCATGGTCCTTGCCGTTCTCACACTTGATCCGGAAAGCGAGGGAGTCGACATCGACGTCGCCGAAGATCTGGATGAGATCGGAAGGCGCGTAATTGTGCAGCCGCTTGCAGTAGCAGCAGCGCACACGCACCAGGCGCATGGTGTCGTTCAGCTTGGATAGCGGAAAGTCGCGGTTCTTCGGCGCGTAGGGCTCAGGCATACCCTGAAATGAGGAACATATTCCTCTTCGTCAATAGCGTCTTGACTCTCGCGTTCTCTTTTTGTTCACTGTGCGCCTTGACAACAACAGGAGGCAGAGATGCCACTTCGCTTAGTCATTAAGAACGCAACGCCTGAGGAACTTTCTCGCGGGATCGCCGCTGCGGAGTCCGTTTTTGAAGGCTCTGGAATTTCCTACGAGGATTCCATGAACGGCATGCTCGCAATAGAGCTGTGGGATATGAAGGGATTTCCAGAGGGCGAGGCGCCGAGTGAGGAAAAACAAGCGGCGGCAAGCGTTTGGTTCCTGGCCGAGCGCGCCGCTTGCGAAGCTTGCTGCGCAGGATGGCCCGAGGAAAAGGTCGTTCGACATCGCGCCTTGGCTGTCGGGCCGGGTGAGCCGAAGGTTAAAACACTCAACCCGACAACATGGCCGGAACGACAGAAGCTTTATCCCGCCGTCATAGAGCGCCTTGAAACTGCCGCCGGCCCCGATCGTCAGCTCGACATCGACATCTGCTATGTGATGGGCTGGGTCAATGAACCGGGCACTCCAGAGGAGGCGGCCAAATTGGGCTTGCCCTACCTGACCAGCAATCTGGCCGAGGTAGCTCAAATTACCCAGAAGTCCCTTCAGGGCTGGACAATCGAGATCGAGCAAGATCCCTGCGATGCTCGCATCATCGATCCGGAGCGCGATGAAGACGATGATAATAGGAGCGTGGCCGCGTGGCGTTCGCTCGATGGACGGCTTTACATGGATCGGCCTCCAGCCAACACGGCAATTGCTCTGACACTGGCAGCTATGCGCCTTCAGGCTGACAGTTTTTCCGAGCAGGCGTGGTAACGCGCAGTGGCGGCCCTACGCCGGCAAGGATCGACCGCGAATGGCCGTTTCAGGTCGCCTTGCCGGACGATCTGTGTGTCCACCGGAACTTCGCTTTGATCAAGAAGTTCTGCGCTGAACAGGGGCTGCCCCATATGACGCGCCAAGTGCAGGCGATCTGGCCGGGCGGCGAGTATGAAAACTGGAGGCTCCACTGCTTCGCAGACACCACGACCGCCCAGGCATTCCTTGACCACTTCGGCGGGGTGATGTTCGATCCGAAGCGCGACCGGGAAAGCGGCAAGGCACGGGGCGTGTGGCGCCGCACCGGCAGCTACGAGCGGATTCTTAATCTCGGCCCTCTCAGCGTTCCCGAAATCCTGCGCAACTAGGGGCAAAACCATGTGCGGACGCTACACCCGATATCTATCCTGGTCGGAAATCCACCGGCTCTACCGGCTGACGGCGCCGGCCGAGGTTGGCCGGAACGATGCCCCTCGCTACAACATCGCGCCTACAGATGAAGTGCCCTTCATCACGGCTGCCGACGATGGCAACCACAGACTTCGAACCGGACGATGGTGGCTGGTTCCCTTCTGGGCCAAGGAAATGCCAAAGGGCACCATGTTCAACGCTCGCATCGAAGGGGTAGACACAACGCCGGCATTCCGGGATGCCTTCAAATCGAAACGCTGCCTCATTCCGGCTGATGGCTATTACGAATGGACGATTTCGCCGGCTGACGGCAAGAAAGATCCTTGGCATGTCTTCCAGCCTGGTCACGCACCATTCTCATTCGCAGGCCTATGGGCCTATAATTCGAACTTGGACGTGACCAGTTGCACGATCATAACCGAGCCATCTGCGGCACCCATCAATCAGATCCACGACCGCCAGCCGATCATGCTGGATCCAGCCTTTTACGACGCCTGGCTCGACCCCAAGACGCCGGCTGGCGACCTGAAGGACATACTCAGCCACGACATCGATGGCAGCCTGCAATTCTATCGTGTCGGCCGGGAGGTCAACGCGACGGTCGTCAACAAGCAGCCCAACGACAATGCAGGAATGATCGAGCCGATTGCACTCCTATGAGCGACGAACCCACCAGACTTGCCGAAGGCATGGTAGCAGCCTCGCGCGAACGCCAGCGGATCGAGAACCATGTTTGCGAGTTTGCCGGATGTGGAATGCGCGCGCCGTTCGGTTTCGCGCGACCGAAGGGGCCATCACATTGGTTCTGCCACGGCCATCGTGCCGAGGGCGATCAGCATCTTTTGGGAGGAAGGCACCAATGACCCGCTCGACCTTCGCCGATGAATTGCAGCAGGTGTCCGACAGCATCGCGGACGTTCCGCGCGCCGATCTTCAAATCATGCTTCGACGCGCCGCGTTGATAATCCGAAATGTCGATCACGTTGAGCTTGATCCTCGCACTGAGGATTCCTTGTCGGACGTTGCCGTCGAAATGGGGATGCCGAAGCCTGATCTGCTCAGGAAGATCATTGGCGACTGGCTCATCGCTAATGCGTATCTTCCGGTGCCGCGTTTGTTTGACGAGGAAAGCGAGACCGAAGGCTCAGCCTAAGCGCACAATCCTAGTAGTCGAATAAAGCGCGACGAACGCCCCTCGTCAATCGCGTACAGCGGCCCTCAGTCGTTTTCAGGTGTTGCGTGACATGCGGGCACCCGCGAGCGAACATCGGCGATCTCCTTATTTCCGATTCGCCACTTAACACGACAGGTTAGTTCATTGCCCTAGAAGTGACTTGGCGAACTCCTCGATGATTGGGCAAATCTCTGTCATGTTGTCGGACACGCCGTAGGAATTGCCGGCGTCCACGTAGGCCATAGTCGTTTCAAATCCATAGAGGGATTGCAGTTCGATCAGCCGGTCGTAACCGATGCTATGGATTTCCTTGTCAACCAACCGTGTTTTGGATGCCTGAACCATCGCAGGGTATTTCGGCGGATCGAAGTCGGTCTTAGTCGCATCGTCCCAATTGCAATTATTGTTATCTATCGCGGCAAGCAATTTGATTTGTTTCGCAACAGCTTCTGAAGGCTGTCCCGGGCGAAGCATGCTCCAGTTGCCGGCATCGATGTAAAGCTGCTCACAAGCACTCTCAGGCATGTCTAACCCGGTTTCCTGCCCATGCTCAAATGCACCTAGTTTCTTGCCGACCTGATCGAACGCGAGGGATTGAAGCCGCCGAGCTTCGTCCAGATAGAAACGGTCATTGTCGCAAACTCGGTTGCTGAGGATGCGCCCGGCGATTATGTATTTCGCCATCTTGCCTGTCATGGGTTGATCGGCATACGCGCCTGTTGCAATGGTCGTGAGCGCTAGGGCGCAGACTACGGCGCGGGTGTGGATCATGGTCTGTGCCCCTGATTTCTCGGCATATAGCACCGCGCCGGCCAGAGAATGCAACACCGCTGGCTATGATTCCTCGCGGAAATCCTGCAAAGACGCGTGCCGCAAATCCTCCTCGCCGCGCAAGTGCTTCACACGCCCTATGATGCCCGGCTTGACCCATTGTGTCGCCGGCCGCTTCATGCCCTTCGGCGCCGGCCCGGCGTCCTCCTGGACCCTCTTCCAAAGCCGGTCGCGGATGGCGCCCCGCGAGTTGATGAAAGCCGACCCGACATACCTCCCCGTCGTTCGATCCGCCATCAGAGCGAAGGCAGGCTTGCCCGCCTCGCGCTCCACGCCAAGCAGATCGTATTCGTCAATCGTGTAGCATTTCACCTTCAGCCAGTTCGTCGACGGACCGCTGCGGTATTTGCTGTCGCGCCGTTTCGACACCATGCCCTCAAGTCCGGCCTGATCGAGCAGATGAAAGATGGCCTTTGCTTTGCCCGGCAGAGGCTCGCTGAACTGGATACGTCCGCCGGGCTCGATCATGCTGGCCAGGATCTCGCGGCGCTCCACCAGCGCCATGTCACGCAGCTCATGACCATTGAGGTGGAGAAGGTCGAAGGCGACGAAATAGAGGTCGTGCTGCCGGCGGGTGATCGCCTTGCGCAGTTCGCCGAAGTTGGACAGGCCGGCCTCGTTTAGGACGATGATCTCACCATCCACGATGGCACTTTCGGCGCCAAGGCTATCGGCCTCTTTCACCAAGTCGCGATATTTTTTGGTCCAATCGTGGCCGTTGCGGGTGTAAATTCGGGTTCCGTCTTCATCGATGATGAGCTGCGAGCGATATCCGTCGAATTTCACCTCGTGAATCCAGCCGTCACCTTCCGGCGGTTGTTCGACAAGGGTCGGCATCAAAGGCGGGACGAACTTCAAACGCATGCACCGGACTCACAAGGCGCGATTCAATCAGCTTGCGCTAAAATAGTTCCGGAACATTTTAGACAAATTGAAAGTTTGATAGCCATGACGAGGCTAAACGACCTTGGGCCGCCAATTCCCGGCAAGCCGCACGGCGGCGAGCCGGCCGACGAGCTGGACAATTTTTATACCTGCCCGACTTGCGGGCAACTGGTCGATATGCGCGACCTGCGCCAAGTCATTTGGCACGAACGGCCAAAGCACAAGCCGCTCCTCGTTCTGGTCGATTAGGCGCGGCCGCGCCGGATCATCAGTGGCGCTCTTTCAAAATCGTGCCTCGCGCAAGTTGTGGCAGGTCGCAATACCATTCCATCAGGTCCGCCTTTCTGGACTCTTTGCCGAAATGGTAGCATCTTATCTGCGGGGAAGAGGGGCGTGGACAAGCATCGATACGACAACCGGTCTAATCAATGGCGCAAGCGGCGTGGCGCGCAACGTGCGCGTGCGCGCTTGCTGGGTGCCATTCCGAAGCGTCTCGTACTGGTGACAATTGTCGCCATGGCCGCCTTCGCGACGCAGTTCATCATGCAGCACAGTGACGGCTCCCCTGACCTCCACGTTTCTAACTGGATTGGACACACTCCGGCGCCTATTGCCGGTGTCGCTTCGGTAATCGACGGCGACACGATCGAGATCCACGGGCAACGCATTCGCTTCAACGGCATCGACGCACCCGAGTCAGCGCAGCAATGCGACGATGCCAAGGGTTTTCGCTACCGGTGCGGCGCGAAGGCTGCGGCAGCGCTAGAAGGGTTCTTGGCGGCATCGAGGCCGGTCACATGCATCTTCGTCGCGTGGGATCGCTACAACCGTTTCGTGAGCGACTGCCGACGCGCGGATGGCGTCAGTGTCGCCGCTTGGATGGTCGAACACGGCCAGGCGCTAGACTGGCCCAAATACAGCCAAGGCGCCTATGCAGCGCAGCAGGCGAAGGCCGAGGCGGCGAAGGTCGGGCTGTGGGTCGGAAAGTTCCAAGCCCCGTGGGAATGGCGCGCTGGACCTATAGACAATGTCCGATCGGCGGTCAGCGAACCCCTAGGCATCATCAGCCGTCAACAGGTAGCGCAAAGCTATTCCTGTCAGCCGCGACGGAAGTGCTCTCAAATCAGTTCGTGCGACGAGGCTCAATGGTATCTCGGCAATTGTCCGTGGGGCGGCAAGCTGGATCGCGATGGGGATGGCGTGGCGTGCGAGACGCTTTGTTAGAAGGATGGTTGAGGGGAGAGGGGAATGAACGACAAGTTTCATAATCGCGTCGGCGGCGACCGTATCTCGTCGCGCCAGATCGACGAACTCATCGGGCTGGCGCGCGGCTTGGCCGCGGACGGAACCATAAACAAAGCCGAGATCGAGTTTCTTCAAAAATGGTTGGCGCAAATGCGGAGATCAGCAGCCAGCCACTCATCCGAACCTTGTATCAGCGGGTCAATGATATTCTCGCCGACGGTATGCTCGACGCTGATGAACACGCCGAACTCTTGGACACGCTGAATAGCTTCTCGAATCGTGACTTCGAACTTGGTGAAGTGCTTAAGCCGACTACGTTGCCCCTGTGCGATCCAGCACCGATGTTGTCCTTCGCCGGCCGGCTGTATTGCTTCACGGGCATATTCAATTTTGGTCAACGAAAGCACTGCGAGCAGGCCATTGCAGATCGCGGGGGCGCCTCCGGTGGTCTGAGCCAGAAAACGGAGGTTTTGGTGATCGGTGCCTACGCCACCGAATCTTGGAAACATTCCTCGTTCGGCGACAAAATCGTCAAAGCGACCGGCTGGCGCGACCAGGGTTTGCCGATCTCAATCGTCGCCGAAAGCCATTGGGCCAGCTTCCTCTGAGAGAGGCGACATATGCCTTTTGCACGTCCGACACGTTATTTTAGCCGCATTCCTTGGGCAGACGCTCCGTGCGGGAGCCGGTCAATTCTTCTGCGCGGCCGATCCCTCCACAGGGTTCAAGCTACACGCCACCGGTTAGTCATCGACGAATTTCACGGTCATACTACTTTGCGGCGGATGCTATCATTGCCCAACCCGGTAATTAGAACGGTGTTGGACCGTTTCCGCTGACATTCCAGGAAGCTAGCAGCAAAGCGCTTTGATTAATCGACCCTCACTATCCATACAGTAGCCTTGCCAACAAGGCGGCGGCCGAAAGCTGCGAGCGTGGCAAACCGCACTTCACGAATCGGGGCCTGCCGATGTTGGAATGTTTTTGGGAGGTCGGCAACTAGGCATTCATTCCTGCATTTCCGGTCGTCGAGCGGACGGCCGCTTTGGCACCACCTCGGCCTTCAGCGCGGTCGCCTGTGACGCCAACTTTCAGAAAATGGCAAAGTTGAATTATACGGCCGACATGAGGCGCATTGCAGCCGTTCGCAATCTTGCTTTGGTGATGAGGAGGCATCTGAAGTCGAGCATGACGACGCCGGTGATCTTTTTCCGCTGGCGACGATAGCCGCGGCTTCATCGTATGCGGCGTTCGCACGGCACATTCAGAACTACGAAGCAGACCGAAAACCAGGACGAGAGCGTGAAGCGGCTGATCGTTGGATTTTAGGTTCCCTATCGCCGATGTTTGAGAAAAAGTCAGAATAGCATTTAGAAAGTTGGAACCAAGGTTGGAAACGAGTTCAACTTTTTCAACTTTCGCGATCAACGATCTCGAAGATATTTTTAGGATTCCTATCGTGTGGGCACTGAAAGGGAGCAAGGTTTATTCCTTGCCCCCTTCCTTGGATCCACTCAACCTTCCGAGGGTAGTCGCGTGCAGGATGCAGTGCGGTCAGTCCTTCGGATGCGGACGAGGGACTGACGAACGTACCGGTGAGCAGCGTGACGAGATCTATGCTGTATTCGTTGATACCCTGCCGGACGTTGGCGTCCTCGTTGACGCAGCGAAGGTCGATACGACACCAAGTAGATACACCCCATGGCACGGCTAAAGTTTCGGATCGAAGCTTTACAAAATCGAACAGGTCGTTGCGGGTCACGTCTAAATCGACGTGCTGGCCACAACCTTTCTAGGCGATCGGTGATTGGCGAAGCGATCGGTAGAATGGCGGGTTCGTTGGCCTCAAGGCTGATATTAAGCCAGATCCCGGCCCTCGGTCGACCTGCCGGTTGGTTGCCGAAGGTCAAGTACAAAAGGAACCGGGGCTGGCATGCAGCGGATCCGGCGTCTGAGAATTGGTAACGTCCAAGGATTCTCACGGTTGTTTATTACTCCCATTGCTTCATAGGTGATGGTCGGCGGTTACTCTCGGCGTTTGACCGATCCGCGAGCCAAAGAAAGCGATGGGGGTTAGTTGCCAATCAGATCACCGCCCTCACAGTCGGACCATCATGCCTTTTTCTAGACCCGTTGAAGAACGGGCGATTCCAACCAGAACCGCAGCATGCCACTGGGCTGTGCTGCCATGGGAATAGTTCAAACGGCGCTGTCGTCCTGCCCAAGATCGCAAGAGGACGACAGGGCAGATCCAATTAGGCTTTAGGAGTAGTTTCGGTGGATGGATATTCCGGTTGGGTCAGTTCGGCTGAGAATTGAAGTTAACTTCCACCGACTGTGCATCTCGTTGAAGGTGCCGAACTGATGGCACAACTCGCCGCTGTGATGCCTCATCGTTGATGACCAACACAGAGGCAGGCCGGATACGCTATGCCTACCTGAACCAAGAGGGTGAGCGCCTAGGACTATGCCTCGGTAGCAGCAACCTCCCTGTCGGTCCAACTTGGCACCTGTGCAACGCCCACAGACGAAGGTCCGGACCGGGCCGGACGTGTCCGATTTCACCGCGCGCATAGAATCCTCGGCGGATCTCTCGACGCTGGACTATCTACGGAAAATAGAGTCCGAGAAGGGAGCTATCACCCTCTACTGTGTCCTAAAAATCGGCGGCAATGCCTTGCTGATGTGTTTCGTTTGTTTTGGTGGCTCACGGTCTCGCCGAAAGGATGGCTCGACGCGAATAACGAACACCAGAACTGTAGCGGTGTTCGTGCCTCCATTGGTTTGTGGTCATCTTGATCAAAGTCGCCCGAAGGCGCGAAGCGCCAGAACCAAGGAGAAGATAACACCTGGAACCAGGAAGAAGCCGGGGGGAGGGTGTGATGGTGTGGGCGGAGACACCGGGGGGGGTAGTTTGAACCAGGGGGATGGCCCCAGTGTGAATACTGCTATGAGACGTCACTATCAAAAATCCCCTACTGCAAAAAATTATATAATATTTTCCCCATAACCCGAGGCCATAATCCGGATAGTGATTATCTAGATAATGCTGCTGGATAATGCCTTATAATGGAACCAGAAGGGGGATATGCGAACCAGGTGAGCCGGAGCATCCCGAGCGAGCGCAGCGAGCGAAGGGTAATGCGGGAGGCGAACCCTGGTGAGCATTATATAGATAATATAATTAAGATAATATATTCTGGATTATGAACAAGATAATATAGATAATGGTTTCTAATAAAATAGCGCAGAAAATCCACATAATGATTTTCTAATCACTGTGGTAATTATTATCTTTAATAATGATTGAGTGGGCTTCAGCCCAAGAGCTGGGTAAATCTCTTGGATTTACCAATAGCTTCGCCCGTCCGTCGTTTCCCTATCCTTATTCTTCTTCTAAGGGGAACGGCAGCTGTGGGTAGACTCAGGTGATGAGTACAAGGTAGGAAAAGAATCCTAGTTTGTCAAATCGCCTTGGTTTTCAAGGGCTCCAGAAGAGACGTGTCTATCAATAATGGAAGGTAGGGCGAAGCCAGAAGCCCACGGCGACGTCGATCTCATGCCAGTCGAGCTCGTGTGAGCCGGTAAGAAGAGTCGTGGCATTAGATCTCCATCTTGGTCGGCTTGCCGTTCTTATCCATCGGGGGACGGGGAGGGTGAAGACCTCTCCGGCGTCGGTTCGGAACTCGTCCGCATTGCATCGACGAATAGCAGGCGAGGTTGCGATGCTCTGAGGGCTCAATGCCGAAGGAAACCATCTCAGTCTCAGGAGGACCTGGCTCAGTTGCTGCCGTGGCTCGCCGTCTGCGCACTGAATGGCCATTCACCACTAGGCCGGCGCTGTATTATCTCGAAAATCAGAGAGGAATAATCAGATAACATTATCCCAATAATACCATGGAAAAAGCACGTTTGATTTAGAGGGCATCCCGGTGCATCGTTGGTGAAGATGGTCGCCGCGGAATTGAGAAGCCAGGGTACGTCCGAACTGTTGGCACATGGTTGGGTCCCCTGCATCCAGGGTGCAATCCAGCAGATCGATGGTTCCTTGCTCTGATCTATCTGATCGACATCCGTCTCGAATGCAACATTGGCGCCATTGGCTTCGCCGCTCCTGAGCGCCCAGCCTCCGCAGACTAGGTCGGAGCCGATGTGCTGCATTGTGGTGAGGACGCGCTGTGGGCGTCTCTCCGGATCCACGAATGTTAGATCCTAGGCATGCAGATAGCGGCGACACCGTTCTTGGCATCCTTCACGGCGCCGGTCTGACAGTGTATGCGCTCATTGGGTCCTCAAACAAAAAAAGCCCCGAAGCGATGAAGAGGATTAACCGGATTAACTTTATTGATAATGACCTAAGCGACTAACGCTGTTTGAGCGAATATTACGAAGGAAATGGAATTGAGATTATCCAGACGATTAATAGGAAAAATCCCTGGTAATCAGCTCTTCGGTGGCCCGAGCCTCGTTCTTGACGACGTCTTCAGCTGTGCCCAAGATGTTGGTCTTCTCGTTCCAGGTAGCGTCAGCGTCGACGGCTATGGTGGTTTGCTCGCCCTTGGTTCGCGGGCGGGCTCAGTAGGCCGGAAGATTGTCCTTCTATTTCAGGCAGAGTTTCAACTTTTTGAATCCTGTAACGTGTTTCAGGAATCCTGAAAGTTGAAACTGCCCGGTCGTTAAGAATGCAGATCGGTGTGACATCCACACTTTCTTCGCAAGGGTTTCATTATAGCCGAAATCACACTCGCGGAAAACCCGTGCAGCATCGCTCGTTCGGCCTAACTATCGGTCGTGTTTTCGTTGGGGGCTGGTTCACCGCTCAAAATGATTGCTGCGAGACGTTCGATCACTAAGTCGCAGGCGCGCAGCTTGACTGGAGCTTAAGTATTTCTGATGTCTATCATCGGATAGGGCAATGGAAGGTGGGGGATCGCGTGTCGCAACTTCAGGTCATGGATATCAACATTCCGGGAGTCCTAAAAAAACTGAGGACAAAGGAATGGCTCATCCCGCAATTTCAGCGTGAATTCGTGTGGAACAACGCGCAGGTGATCGCCCTGGCCAATTCGGTAATAGACGCGCGCCCGGTTGGCATGGTCACACTGTGGGAGCAAAGTGCCGACGCACCTCTTCCCCTAGAGCCAATCTCGATTGCGGATTGGGATCCGAAGGAGAACGCGACCGGACAGAAAACCTACGCGGACGATTGTCCGGTGCCAGGAAGATATTATGCGATCCTTGATGGTCGACAACGTTCGACCGCTCTCGCCTTAACCTTTGGGGGATTGCGGGCATCGTCTGCGATTTATCGTCATGCCGGCGGCTATTTCCTTGATGTCACTGCGACGGAAGACAGCGAACGCGTGAAATTCGTGCCCCAGAAAGAGATGGTAAAACGCAACCTGCACACTCACGCTGGGGCGATTGGGAACGGGTACTTTCCCCTTGGGACTGACGACCCCAATGCCATGATGGGCCAATGGATGGTTTACCTCCAGGACATAAACAAGGCAGAGTACTATCCCGGCGGCGTACTACCCCAAGAAGAAGAGTTGAAGCGCCGGAATGCAGCGCTCAGCAAGGCATTCTCTGGCATCTTCAACACCAAGATGGCAGTCTACATCGTGCCACCGACCTACGACCTTGCGCAGATCTGCGAGATTTTCGATACACTGAACACGACTGGCACTAAGGTGTCGACGATAGATCTAATTCATAGCGGCCTTTTCAATGACACGGTTGGGGACGCTGGCGGCGCTTTGCTGCTCCGCGACGAAATCGACGCCATGGGTGAACTCGACGGAGCGGTCGGTTGGTCGTCCTCGACTGGCCGCCCAGAGCTGATTGCCCAATTCGTCGCCGCCATCCATGTGGCGCTCGACGCGAAGCCTGAACCCAAGCGTATCGGCGGCGCCAAGGACACGCGGATCACCAGTGTAAAGTCGAGCGACCTCTTGGCTATCCCCAGCGCATTCTGGCGCAAGGTCATTGAGAACAATTTGACGTTCGCGTCCTTTATCGGAGGTTTTCAGAATACGGTTGCCGGAGGGCGCTTCACCATGGCCCAATGTCCCTACCCGGCGAGTGCTGCTATCTACGTCGCCCTACGCTGGCACCTCGAGTTCGAGGGTGGCGCTGCGACGCATTGGACGGTTGCCGACCTCGACCGACTGTATGGAGCGTTCTTTTGGCGCAACGTGTTTCATTCACGTTACGATCAGGGGTTCCTGACGCAAATCGGTGCCGACTTGCGGGAGATGAAAGCGTTCCTCAGCAAGAAGCAACTCGGCGTAGATGAAATGGATTGGCGCAAGCAGGCGAACGAGTGGCTAGACTTCAATGTCGGCACTCGCCCCGGTCCGATTGATATCTTCGAAGTGGTCTCAGATGGCGGCGAAAAGGGAGCCTTGAGACGCGCCGCGTTGTTGCTTCTACATGCTCGGGCTGGCCGTGATGTGATCTCGGCTGAATTAAGTATCGCGCTTGAGGGCGGTATGATGGACCTGCATCACATATATCCGAAGGATTGGTGCAAGAACAACGCTGGCGGCGTCGCCAAGGATGTGCTCGATCGCGAAAGGGCCGGTCGCGACTGGGTCAATTCCGCGGCCAACCTAATGCCGATGCATCGCCAGACAAATAATGAGTGGCGCAAGCAATCTCCCGCAACCTTCCTGCACGGAAAAGCCGACTTCGACAGTCATCCTAATCTTTGGACGCGCTACTACATCAACCGTGATGCCTATGATCTCCTCCTGCTTGGTGAGGACGGCGTCGCCGAATTCTGGAAAAAGCGAGCGGGCGCAATGGCCGAGGATATCTATAGCCGCACCACGGCCTGAACCATGCCCCTTCTTTGCCCGATCGCGGCACGAGCTCTCATCGCTCCAACCGAGACCACGCTCCTCGCGCTATTGGAAGAGTATGGACTAGACACCGGAACGGGACTGCTTGTGAGCCTAACAAAGCTTCAAGTCGACCTTGGCGCCTTCGCAATCGCCTGTGAGCCGCAGATCGGCGTCGGTAATCTCGAAGATATACGGGTACTCTCGGTGGTATCCGTGGAGTCGGTTGAATCAGTACTGAAGGTAATTGCGGGCGGCGAACGTTCGGACATCGAGTTTAAGTCCTCTATGCTGCTCGATGTACGGAGGTACCGGAACGAACCCGGCGAGCCCCTCGAAGCCTACAAGCTTGAGGCCGTCACTCGAACAATGATGAAATCTATCGCTGCCTTTTGCAATACTGGCGGAGGGACATTATTCCTGGGCATTGAGGATGACACCAGTGTCTGTGGCTTGGTCGAGGATTTCCTTCTCGCAAACCCCAACCGGGGGGATTTCGACGGTTGGGATCAATACCTGAGAGGACAGCTCGAATCCCGTTTCTATGATGGCAAGGCCGTGGCCAATTATGTTCGGGTAGTGCCGCTGGAGACTGGAGGGAAAACATTCGTCCGTATTCAGGTTGCGGACCGCGCGAACCTCACCTTCCTGAAGAAGGCCGGCGGTGGCGCCGAACTGTTTGTCCGCTCTGGTACCCGCTCAATCCCGATCGAATTCCAGGAACTTGAGAAACTTTACTCGATAAAACGACAGTTCTGAAACGTCCACTTCCAATGCTGCGGAAGGATCTCCGACAACATTATTGGGTATCGCGAAGTCATCCTGTTGAGCCGGACCGCGAGCAACGCCCTGTGACTTCCTGACTTGAAGCGCTCCCATTCAGGAATGCCTCGCAAATATCCAAGATTTCATGTTCGGGCCAACGTTCGCGACCCCGTATCGCGCATTCCCATAATGTGAGCGTCCGCCATCCGACTTCGGCCAAAGCCACACTCGCCCGGGCGTCGCGGGCCTTGTTTGCGGCAATCTTCGATGCCCAGAAGTCACTGCGCGTTGCTGGAAGGCGGAAGAGATGACAATTATGTCCGTGCCAGAAACAACCGTGAATCAAAAGCACTGCGCACCGCTTTGGAAAAACCAGATCCGGGCGGCCAGGTAGCTCCCGCACTTGTAGTCGGAAGCGAAATCCGCGAGCATGCAAGCCACGTCGGATCAGCAGCTCCGGTTTCGTGTCGCGACCACGGATGCGGCTCATGTTATAGCTGCGCACCTCTGGAGTGTGCACATCGTTAGCTGGCGGCTGGGAGGCGGATTTCATCCTAGAGGAACGCCGGCTGCTGAACCGCTGGTCGAATGGCAACCCGGGGCGGGATCCCAGGGAACAGGTCCGCAAGTGACGCAAACCCGTTATGGTCTTCTTCGAAAATGGCTACGTTGTGCTGGAGCACGCCCTCCGCCAACGTCGCCGCGAGGCCTGCCTGAATGAGCCTGTGCGAGCGACGCCCAACGAACGTAATCAGGATCGGACTGGAACCGTCATTAAAGGGAACGGATCGGATAAGTGCAAAGTCTTTGCTGTCGAGATCCTGAAACACCTGGTGTTGCAGCTGGCTGCCTCCGAGACGCCAGTTTTTGCCGCCCTTGTTAATGCGCCTGATCTCCCGGTTCATCGCGGCTCCGAACAGGCAGATGCAATCGAAGTCTCCACCCTTGTCGCGGACGATGTCCGGGTGAAGCAGCCGCTCTGCCGCAGGCTCAGTCAGGGCAATCGCCCGCTGGCGACTCGCCGTCGCCTTCCGGTGTGCTGCGAACAACCCCATATCCGAGTCCGTGAGTGAACGGACAATGATCAGTTCCCGCCCGCTCACTGACGAACTCCGGCACGAAGGCCCGCAGCCGCGCTTCCCGATTTGGTCAGCTGCGCCTTAAGGGACAGAGCGATACGCCAGGCCAGGAGTGGAGGAACTGCGTTTCCGACCTGTCGGAAGGCAGGGTTCATCGTGCCGCTGAATGCAAAGCCGTCCGGAAAAGACTGCAAGCGTGCAGCTTCGCGCACGGAGATGGGCCGGGCCTGATCGCTGTCATAATGTATGTGGCTGTATCCGTCTTTGCCGAGATGCGCGAGCAGAGTTCGTGCGGGAAAGTCGGCCTCCATCTTCCGCCACTTGTTTGGGAACTTGCTCGCGTCATAGGGCGGCACGATGCTTGCCAGCAGAGCCTTCCACGCGGTCGAACCTTCCGGCAGTTCATCGCCCAGCGCCCGACGCTCAGCCAGACGCTGTTCAAATAAAGAGAGCGCGTAGCGGCGAGCTTCCGGGTATTGATCGCCAGGCTGCAGGCCAGCGAAGATCTGATAGTCCCGGGGCAGATACCGTATCACGTGATCGTAGAGGGCGGACTTACCCTCGAAGCCAGGCCAGTTTCGCATGCTGCGAGTGTACTCAGTCTGTGAATCACAGTTGTGGTAAGGAACAGCGATGTCAAAACCGCGCCTTCCCCTCCGCAGCGTCCCTGCGGCGAGTTTCCGGCGGGCATCTATGGTCGGCAGATCCCCAATGGCGCCCTGAGCCGTGACTGCTGGCACCATATCGGAAGTCGCCGCCGGTGGGTCGCAGTAGTGATGTACGTCGCCGGCGCCACCCAGAGCACCGAGGAGCTTCAGAGCGACAGCGCGTGTCCCCCCGTATCCCGCAGGCAGATCAATCCAGTGCGTCGGTTCGGGCAGACTGATACTGTCAGCTACCTCGCGGTGCACCGCGACGAGTATCATTCGTTCCCGCATCTGCGGAACGCCGTAGAAAGCCGCGTTCAGCAGTGAGTACCGACAGACATATCCTTTGGCAGCAAGTACCTCCGCGATCTCCTCTGCGAGATTGTGTCCCCCGTGATTGAGCATGTCGGGAACGTTTTCCATGACCACAGCCAGTGGAGCGCACGCTTCGACATATCGCAGATATTCGATATAGAGCCTGGCCCTAGCATCATGACGGAAGGCTTCAGGATGCTCTGCCACCTCGCGCAGCTTCGAGCGACCCACCCGGGCAAACGCCTGACATGGCGGGCCACCGACGAGCACATCCACGGCGAGCGAGACGTCCCCCAGGCCCAGCGCTTCAGCAAGTTTCGCAGGAGGCGTTTCAGTGATGTCGCGGGCGACTGAATGGCGTGCGTCGTCCGGATGGAAGTTCAGGCCGTGGGATTTCGCGGCGTGAGAATCAAACTCAACGGCGCCCGCGATGTCATATCCAGCGCGTTTGAAACCAAGCGACAGGCCTCCGCAACCTGAGAAAAGATCCAGCACGCGCGGCGGCTTCGAACCGCCACGAACCCTCTGAAGCTTCTGGCTCATGAGCCGCGCTTCCATCTCAATGCTCCTCTGTACGCAGCGGGAGTTGCAGCTGCGCAGTCTGTTCGTTCAGGAACTTGAGAAGCGCATGGCGGATAACCCACGCTGACGAGACCTGATTTGCATCTGCCAGAGCCTGAATCTGCGCGTAGCAGTCCGCCGGGAGCATCACGGAGGTTCGGACCGATCTCATCTTCTTCGTCGCGGATTTTGCCATAGACACCCCGAATCTGGAGAATACGACATAGTGGTGAAATGTGCACCAATAATATGTAAAGTCCACAACGACAGCTGCCTGTTCCAGATGGATCTCCCGATGGGCACGTTCATATGGCTCGGTGGATCGACATCCAGATTCTGCAGTGAAATTCAGGGAGCTTTTGGTTCCCAATAGTTACTTGCAGTTGAAAGTGGAAGCCTGGGCGGCTAGCGTACTTTTGGGGGGAAGCAGACTTGGACTACTTCTTAGGAGACGGCACTACTGACCTGAGCACGGGACGTTCCTCGGGATGAAGTTCGAGAAGAACCCCCCGGATGCAGCCTCGCTCATGATGTCCGCGCGCAGTTTTGGCAACTACGATCTGCCGGGCGCCCTGGCCGATCTAATCGACAACAGCATTAAAGCCGGTGCCGGAGAGGTTTCGCTGACCTGCGATTTCGCCGGCGGCGCGCCCGCCATCCGGATCCGGGACGACGGGCACGGCATGTCCGGTGCAGAACTCTGGCAAGCCATGCGCCCAGCCAGCGCAAATCCGCTGGCAGAGCGATCGCCCGATGACCTTGGCCGCTTCGGCTGGGGCATGAAATCAGCCTCATTCTCACAGTGTACCCGGCTGTCGGTACTGACCCGCAAGGGCAAAGAGATGAGCGGCTGCGTCTGGGATCTGGAAGACGTCGACGGCTGGCGGATGGGTATCCTCGAGCCAGACGAAATCGCAGGAATGGTATCTCCCGAGCTGCTGGCGAAGAACGGCGTCGAGATCCTGTGGTCGAACTGTGACAGACTATCCGAGAACGGCACCCTGACGGTCAGCGAATTCAACGCGCTGGTCGTTCATGCCCGCAATCGCCTCGCCCTGATCTTCCATCGTTACATAGCGGGCGAGGTCCGCGGCCGCCGCCTTGTCATCCGGCTGAACGGCCAGAAGGTCGATCCCTGGGATCCTTTCTACCGCGATCATGAAGCGACGCAGGAGCTGGAGCCCGAACCGCTGGAGATCGCGGGAAGAACCATCGACATCCAGCCTTTCATCCTGCCGCACTACTCAAAGCTGATGGCTAACCAGTACGACCGGCTCGGCGGCGAGGAGGGCTTTCTCCGAAACCAGGGCTTCTATGTTTATCGGAACCATCGTTTGATCATCAGCGGCACCTGGTTCCGGCTCGTGCGCCACGGCGAGCTTTCGCAGCTGGTCCGCGTGCGCGTGGACATTCCGAATGCGCTTGATCACGTCTGGAAAATCACAATCGATAAGTCAGACGCCCAGCTGCCGGCCGCTCTGCGCTCGCGTTTGCATCAGATCGTCGAGGGTCTTCGCCGGCGCTCGGCGCGTGTCTATCGCGCCCGAGGCGGGAGACTGGACCGCCCTGGGACGACTTCCGTATGGAGCCGACACGCCCGGGGCGGTGAAATCCATTACTCAATCAATCGTGACCACCCGATTATCGATGCCTTGCTCGGGGCTGGAGACGATGAGCAGAAGCGCGCGGCATCTGCCGCCATAAAAGTGATTGAGCAGGCCTTCCCGGTCGTGGCTTTTGGCCGTGACGCTGTTGCGAAGATCGATTCTATTCATCAGACCCTGTCCGATCCCGAGGCGTTCCGCGCCGACCTGATCAGCGCGCTTCCACTGCTGTTGGATCAGGTGGATGGTGACGTCGAAGCCTTGGTTGCACTTCTTCGCGTTACTGAGCCCTGGTGCGAAGCCTGGAAGACAACCGAAATGGTACTTCGAGAAAAAGGATGGCTGCGTGCAGAATCTTGACAGTGAGCTCGCATATTACGTCCGCAAGCTGGGCCAGAAGTATTCGACTGAAGTCTCTCAGGGAACCTCGCTGCCCGACGGCGCCATCGCCGCATTCGTCACCGCGGGGCCATTCGACCTTTCCGACGAAGAGTTGGAATGGTTGATCCGCGAGCTGGAGCAGAGCTTCACTACCAGCCAGAAGCGCGGCGCGTCCGTGACCAGCGACTTCAGGCCATGGCTGCGTGAGCGACGGGAACGCGGCGATATTGACTTCTACTACTGGAACCGGCTGCGGCGGTACTACCTGGAGGGCAATGTCATCCCGCCCCAGGTTGTCGCCACGCTGGACACCGTGACCGACGAGATTCTCGACTTTTCCGGTGATCCCCTCGATCCCGGCATTGGCCTGCGCCGCGGTATGGTCATGGGTCACGTCCAGTCGGGCAAGACGACCAATTACTCCGCCCTGATCTGCAAGGCCGCAGATGCGGGCTACAAAACGATCATCCTTCTTGCGGGTATCACGAACAGCCTCAGGTCGCAGACGCAGGAGCGTCTGGACGAAACCTTCATTGGCAAGAAGTCAGTGTTTCATGCCCTCGCGCAGGAACCGCTGCCGATTCAGACCTACTCGACCGTCAAGAGGTTTCCCGCCTACGGCACGTCACGCGACCGGGACTTCACACGCGATGCCGCAGGCGTATTCTTCAGCCTCGATGCGCACAGCGAGCCCATCATCTTCATCAGCAAGAAGAACAAAGCACCGCTGATCCGGCTGCGGGATTGGCTCATCGAACAGGGTCATGGCGCGTCGATCGCATCACCTCTCCTGCTGATCGACGACGAAGCGGACAACGCCTCCATCAATACCGCCAAGGATCCGGTGGCGACCACCGCGATCAATGGGGTGATCCGGGAGATTCTTACACTCTTCGAACGCCGGTCCTATGTCGGCTACACCGCCACGCCTTTCGCGAACATCTTCATCGACCCTGACAACGAAGACACGATGCTCCGTGACGACCTTTTTCCTAAGCACTTCATCAAAGCACTCGACCCGCCCTCAAACTATGTCGGCGCGTCACGCGTGTTCGCCGCAGATGGTGATCTGCGGCCGACAATGACCATCGTCATCAACGACTACGGCCAGCTGCTGCCTCTGCGGCACAAAAGCGACCAACCGGTCACCGCGCTTCCCGATTCGTTGCTGACCGCGATCCGCGTTTTCGTCCTTACCCGTGCGATGCGTGTGCTTCGCGGTCAGGGCGACAGCCATTGCTCCATGATGGTCAATGTGAGTCGGTTCAACGCTATCCAGGAGAAAGTCTACGGTCTGGTTTACGCCTACCTGGACGCGCTCAAGAACGCTGCAGCCGTCAGCGCCGGGCTGGGGGCCCACGCGCTTGCTGATCCGCTTATCGGCCTCCTGCAGACGGACTTCGACAGGGAGTTTGCGTCGGTAGGCGTCTCATTCAAAGACGTGCTGGGCATACTGAATGAAGCGACTGGCAGCATCATCCCTGTAACTGTGAACATGAAGGGCGGCGCACTGGAGTACAGTCGCAACAAGGCCAAGGGCCTGCATGTCATCGCGATTGGAGGTCTGGCCCTGTCGCGAGGCCTCACGCTCGAAGGCCTGACCATGTCCTATATCCTGCGCAACACGGCGGCATCCGACACCCTCATGCAGATGGCACGCTGGTTTGGCTATCGCCCCGATTACGAGGATCTGTGCCGAGTTTATCTGCCCCAAGCATCACTCGACCACTATGAGGAAATCGATGAGGCGATCGAGGAGCTGCGCAATGAAGTCGGCCGGATGCAGGCGCTCGGACTGACACCCGAGCACTTCGGCCTGAAAGTGCGCCAGAGCCCCACCGCCATTCGAATCACCGCAGCGAACAAGATGCGGTCGGCAACCCAGATGACGGTCGCGCAGGACTATTCGACCCGCCACCTCGAAGGTTACATCCTGCCGAACGATCAAAGAATCAACGCCGCCAATCTTGAGGAGGTGAAGGGCTTTCTCGGCGGGGTGGGCGAACCATCGGCCGCGTTCACGGACGACAAGACCGTCATCTGGCGCGGAGTCTCGGGAGCGCGGGTTCTGGCGCTCCTGAAGGGGTTCACCTTCTCGTCCGCCCACGGAGACCTTGGACTGATCAGTGGTGGCAGCAGCCTGTTCATCGACTACTTTGCGGACCGGCTGCAGGACGAGCTTGCGGAGTGGGATGTCGCCATTCCGCATCCCAAGTCCGGAAATCCCCCCGCCGATGTGATCGTGACTGGCCAGAGTTTTTCGTTGCGGCAGCGACTCTCCGGAACTGTCGTCGACGGCGGCTTCCGCGTGACCGGCGGCAAGAACAGGGTCGCCGATCCCGACGATGCGCAGATCGCTCTTACCGAAGATCAGCTGGTCGATGGACGAGCTGAAAAGAAGCGGGAGGGAGGCCTGCGAGGAGATAAGGCCTTCTGCGTCCAGAGAACCCGGCCTCTGCTCCTGATCCATATCTTCACAACGGGTGACAAGACCGCATATCTGAAGTTGAGCGGCCCAGTGGTGTCCCTGAGCTTCTGCCTACCTGCCACCCGTCGCGAAGCTGTGGCGCGGACCTATCAGGTCAATGCCGTCTATCGCCGACAGGTTCAGATGGAGGCAGACAGCGAGGCCGAGGACGACGAAGGCATGCTGGAGGAAGGCTGACGTGACGGTCGACGAATGGAAGGATATCGCCGCCGCAATCGGCCCAGCGTCGGACAACGTGCGCCGTGCCGACGCCGGACATCCCCTTGAGTTCTTCCGGGGCCGGGATTTCGCAGGCCGCTACCTGCTGTCGCTTGCGGCGGAGACTGCAGCAGAAGGTTTGCCCGATCTGCCGCGCCTCAACGGCATTGAGGTGCGGCTTGAGAAGCTTCCATCGGACAGGGTGCGGCTTGTTCTGACTCTTCTGGACCGGAATCAGTTCGACCTGTTCCGGGATCTTGCAGATCACCTGCTCAAGGCGACGGCCGGTGTGGCGAGGGGCGACAACTTCGCAGGCCTGAAGCTCGTGCTGCGCAGGCTGCGGTCATGGCATGACCTGCTCCGGCGCAGGCGTGACGACCTGCTGTCCGATTCCGAGGCCATCGGCCTAGCCGGCGAACTGCTGTTTCTCCGCGATGAGATCCTCCCGCGGCGAAAGCCAACCCAGGCGGCTCTGTCCTGGCGAGGAGCCCATCGCGATGAACAGGATTTCGCCCTGGGGCACTGGCAGGTCGAAATCAAGACCCAGCTTTCGACCTCAGATCAACGGCTGCAAGTCTCGTCGGAGGCCCAGCTTGATGCTGGATCAGCCCGGCTGTTGATCTGTCACCAGACTCTGGCGCCCGCACCGACCGCCGCGCCGGGGAGCTTCACCCTGAATTCACTCGTCAGCGAGATCACGGCGCAGTTGGAGGATATTGGCGACGTCGGCCGGGATGCTTTCGAAACGGCGCTCGAAGCCCTGGGCTACGTCAATCGCGATGAATACGACGAGATGTGCTGGGTCGCCACCTACCGCCGGGCTTTTGAGGTCACTGAGCGGTTTCCACGTATTATTCCTGCGATGCTGCCGTCGGGCGTCCAGAACGTACGCTATGACATCGCTCTCCGGGAGTGCGGGGCCTTCGCCGTCGATTTTGACGCTGCCATGGACCAGGTGTTCGCATGAGCAGCCCCGATCTCGACGAGGCGTTCTCGGCCTTCTGGGATGATCTTCTCTTCGAGGCGGAAGCATCCGCTGAACCCCAGGGACGGGCGTTCTTCCAGCTGTATTCGAGTCTCGCCACACAGAACGGGGACTGTCTCGATCTCGCCTACGCGCCGGCCCATCGAGAGGGCCGAGGCGGATATCAGATCGATGGCTATGCACTGGAGACTGAACGCGGCGACCTCTACCTGGCCATCTCCGACTTCCGACCTGGCCGCCAGCTTGAAACCCTCAACGCCGCCCAGATCGACGCGCTGTTCGAGCGGGTGCGCCGCTTCTGCGAGCTCGCTGTACAGCCGGCCTTCATCAACGGGCTGGAGGAAACGAGCCCAACCTTCGAGGCTGCGTGGATAGTCCATTCCCACCGCTCGGCGATCCGGAGAATCCGGGCAGTAGCTCTTTCCAACGCCCGCCTGTCGACACGGCGGAAGCCGGAAATGACCGGCGAAGTGCTTGGCGTACCGTTTGTCTGCAGCGTCCTCGATTTCGCGCGGTACATTGACATTTCAGCCGCTCACGGAGGCGCCGAGCCCATCGAGATCAACGTGGCCGAACTGAACGGCGCGCCCCTTCCGTGCCTGCCCGCTCATGACATCGGTGGCGACCACGCCTCCTATCTGATGGCCGTTCCGGGGCGGCTTCTTGCTGACATCTATGGGCTCTACGGCGCACGCCTTCTTGAGCAGAACGTTCGAACGTTTCTGCAGGCGAAGACGAAGGTGAATTCAGGGATCATCAAGACCCTCGAGACGGTCCCCGAGATGTTCTTCGCCTACAACAACGGGCTGACGGCGACCGCGTCGGGTATCACTACGTCGAAGCTACCGGATGGCACGCTGGGGATTGCCGCGATCGAGAATCTCCAGATCGTGAATGGCGGGCAGACGACAGCTTCGATCCTCTACGCAAGCGACCAGCGAAAGGCAGACTTGGCGGGCGTCTTCATCCAGATGAAACTGTCCGTCGTGAATCCCGATCGGCTGGAGGAGATCGTTCCAAAGATTTCCCGGTTCGCAAACACCCAGAACAAGGTCAGCGAGGCCGATTTCTTCGCCAGCCACCCCGTTCATCTCGTGCTTGAAAAGATTTCCCGCCGCCAGACCACGCCGGCGAAGCCAGGATCGCTTTCAGGATCCAAGTGGTTCTATGAGCGTGCCCGCGGCCAGTACCGTGACCGACTGGCCTATGGCACGCCGGCCGAGCGCCGTCGGTTCGAACTCGAATTTCCCCGCGACCAGTTCATTGACAAGACCGAGCTTGCCAAAGTTGAGGTCACATTCGACTGCCGGCCTCACATTGTCAGCCGTCATGGTCAGAAGTGTTTTCTTGAATTTGCCGAGACGATTGGCAAGGTGTGGGTAACTTCAGAAGCGACCTTCAACGCGCATTGGTTTCGTAGAGCTGTCGCCAAGGCTATTGCATTCAACTGGACCGACAGGATGGTCGGCACGTCGGCCTGGTATAAGGAAGATCGAGGCTACAAGGTCCAGATTGTGACATACACAATCGCCTGGCTTGTCCATCACCTCCAGAGCCAGGACCTCGAACTCGACCTCAATATCATCTGGCAGCGACAGGAACTTCCCGAGGAGATCGGGGCCGCGATGCGCGAGCTTGCGCCGCAGGTTGCGGCTACCTTGAAGGACGCCCCGCCTCAGGTCCGAAATATCGACAGTTACTGCAAGCTGCAGGCTTGCTGGGCGGCTGTTTCGGGATCCAGATACAGCTTCGCCAGCTCACTCGAAGGCTTTGTCGTTAACCACACCGAAGCCGAGCGGGGGCGGAAGCAGGCCATAGCGGCGAAAAGAGTCGACGCGGACATCGATATCGATCGCGCAATTGCCGCCATGCTTGAGGACGCTGAGCCCTATCTGACATTCGCAAGGGCAAGGCGCCTTCTGACGCCGAAGTCCGACGCCGCTTTGCGGCGACTCACACGTGGTGACATCCGGCTGCCCGCTCCCGAACGAAATGCCCTCAAGTACATGCTGGAGAGGATGCAGCAGGCGGGGTTTGAATTTCCGGGTGTCGCAAAGGCGGCGCTAGCGGAGACGGAAGTTCAGTGACCTAGCAGCGTCTGGGTGCAGCAGAACTTTTGCTACTTGAGACTGGATCGTGAAGATCGCATTGGACCAGCAGAACAATGGCCATTTCTGGAAGTGCGGCACAGGAAAAGTTGACCCAACTGCTATCCAGGATCGAAGCGGGTGAACAGACGCTTAGGCAGCAAGTCAAGGGCTCAGAGCGGTCTGCGCTTCTCGAAATCATCCGAGCCGTCGACTCGGTGGGCTATTTTCGGGCTTTTGCACCTAACCATCGAGTTTCCGATCTTCCCAGCTACCTCGACATTTGTTGGCTTGGTGCCAGCCGCGCACTCTCGCTTTTTCTGCCGGATGGAATGCTCGGCCCTGGAACGATGTGGGCGCGAACAAGCGATAGTCGATCCCTCTGGGCTAGCGGTCTACTCTATCGCTCGGGTCTTGTTTCGCACCTTCGGCGCCTTGTCGATCTGGTGCGCTATGAACTCGCCACTCTCGAAGTGACGGCGTCTGGTGCGATTCGTTTCGTGGTCCTTGCAGGCGAC
The DNA here is from genome assembly GCF_040317955.1 of Mesorhizobium sp. M1342. NCBI lineage: Bacteria > Pseudomonadati > Pseudomonadota > Alphaproteobacteria > Hyphomicrobiales > Phyllobacteriaceae > Mesorhizobium > Mesorhizobium sp. M1342. Next base: position 114,821 of record NZ_JAMYLI010000021.1, read on the forward strand.
TTAGAAGCCGTCGATCGCCAAGCCATCGTTTGGTACACTCGACATTTGAAAAAATCTGATCGGCCATTTCTGGACGCACTGGAGGCGGATAGAGGAGCTTGGGTTATCCAAGAACTCGAAAGACGCGTCGAGTTAGATGCGACGTTCGACATAAAATACTCGTCCTCCCGAGAACTGGAAGAGTACTTCGAAACCTATGCAGAACTAAGAGCACGGAGCTTGCCGGGCAACGACAGTTTGCCGGATGACAGCAAGATCGGGCCACTTACCTTTGGCCAGTATCGGACCGCGATTGTTTCTGGAATGGCCCGCTGTCTAAAACATTCCGCGTTTGTCGACACGCTGCTCGCCCGCCCGACCCCCCCAGCACCCAGAGATATCCTGACCATTTTTTCTTTCGACCATGAGCTACGCGATCAATGGGGTGGACTCCTCGGCCTGAAAGATAGAGAGGCCTCGATGATGCTGGAGATGATAGGGATGTCTCCAGTCGATGCAGCGCATCTAAGATCAATACCCGATTGCCCTCAGGCGCTGTTGATCAGAGGAGGAGATCAATGCTGGCACAAACCAGTCTTCGGTGGTCTTAACAATCCATTCCCCTGGACTACGCGCAAACTTCAGCGAACGTTTCGTCGAGACTGGGATCGGGCTGTCAATGCACGTGAGGCAACATTTCGACGCAACTTAAGTGAGCTGTTTCCTGAGCCACGTTTTTACATGCCCGAAAGGCCACATCGGCTCCGCCGGGGGCGTCGCGATCTGACCGATGTTGACGCTGTCATTCTAGATCGCGCGGCCGGAACCATGGCCGTCTTTCAGTTAAAATGGCAGGATTCCTTCGAGAATTCCCTATCCGAACGTGCAAGCCGCCAGAAAAATCTTACAAGGGAAGGCAATAACTGGATCGAAATCGTGTCGCGCTATTGTGATGGTTTAAGCGGTGAAGAGCGGGCCTTGCGACTAGGTGTTGCAAAGGAAATCGCTGGAGGTGCCCAGTCGATGTGTCTTTTCGTGCTCACGCGTAACGCTGCCAAGTTCTCGGGCGGAGAGCCACAGGACAACCGGGCAGCCTGGATGTCTTGGTACGACCTATTGAGACGTTGCCTTAAAGCAAGACACGCCACTGACCCGCTATTGCGCCTCTGGAGAAGCGGTCGGCGCGTTCAGATTCCGGCTACGGACTCGCGTATCGAGACATTTGAACTTGACGGGTTCCAGATCGAAACAGTGGTCGGCTAGCACTTCGAAGCATGGCCCGTGGCCGCTGGGACCAAGTGATCGACCCGCCCAGCAACATTCGCCAAAAAGTTGTACTTTAGATGAGGGCTGCAAGCCTTATGCAATATGAAGTCGTTGAAACGCGTGTTGGCTCCGATGCCGTCGACGCCAGTTCGCGCGGCTTCATGCCGACAACCGGATGCGCCGGCAAAGAAGCGCAGCTCCTTGGGATCGTGTGCGATGATCGAGTCCTGCAGGGCGGGGGAGAGCAGGGTCCTCATGATTGTTCCAGAGGGCGACAAAAGATCAGCCTCGCGCAGGATCCGAAACAAGACCTGACGGAGTTTGGCGCGGGTGGACGGTCTCAATTCTGCGAACTCGGGATGCCATTCCGCCTTTGAGTCAAAGAAGGAATCGAAGTGGTCATATCCGAGGTCCTCTTGGAACCTAGCATATCGCTCCTGGAGAACTTCCGACGCGAAATCAGCGATGAAAGCGTAGGTGGCAGGTCCTGTCGAGAGCATCGGGAGGTGTTACACTTTATTAGAATGCCGGGCACGCGATATCCGAGCGTTAATCACGAGCCAAAGGCTCATGACGGAAGGGCGGTCACGTTACGATCTGCGGATGCCTCCCCGGGTCCTGCTCGGACACCGAATCCCATCCGCCATACTACCCATTTACTGCCGGGTGCCAACCTCGAAGGTCAGGGATTCGATCCACCCTGAAGCCTTGGGAATGCGCGGAATCCTTGGAAACGCGTGAAAACGTGGCGCCTTGTACATCAATGGGCGCGACGTCCAAGTTCCGTCCGCTCCAGGACTAATTCTGGAGCGGTGCGGGTGTGGGAGGACCTGCAGCCGCCAAGAGCCCAGAGGCGCTGCAGTGCGGTCCGTCGTGGACCCAAGATTTGGCACATAGGCACTGGATTGCTGCGAGTTTTCACACATCTTGCACATGAAGCCGGCATCTTGCACATGTGGCCGGCATCGTGGACGTATCGTCCTCACAGGAGGAATCGAAGGGGACCGCCGGATGGGCTGCCTGCCTGCTCATGGACGTATAAATTGCACCGCGTGCTACGGGAACACGCCCGTGGTCTTCGACCGGACACAGCGCCAGGAACAGAGCTGGCGCATCACAGCCAACCCTCTCGCATGGGGCAATCCGAACGCGCTCATCGCAGTGCTAGGTTTCTCTAAGGGACAAACTCAGTCGGGAGCACTGGATCGCATGCCTCACGACGAAATCGCGTACAAAGGCAACCGTCCCAATGTCGGACGAATCCTTGCTCACGTCGGGCTTGTGAAAGGAAGTACGCGGGATTCCCAGACTGCCGCCATCGATCGGATGATCGCGGACAGCAACGGCTTGTTCCCCTTCGGCTCTCTCATCCGCTGCAGTGTCGAGCGCCATGATGATCTGGAAGGAGAATGGAAGGGTTCCGGCGGAGGAATGCTGGACAAGTTCGTGGCGACCTCGTTCGGATCGAACGTGGCGCGCAACTGCGCGACTGAGTTTCTTGGGGACCTGTCCGAGGCAACGAGACTACTGATCATGTTCGGTATGGGGACCAAGCAAAACTACGTCCGTCAAGCACGCGGGCTCCTCTCGGAGGTGCGCGGAAGTCAGATGCGGGAGGTCAACGAGATCGCCTATGAGGACGACCGCATCACCGTTGTCCATGTTGAGCATTTCGCGTCGCAGGGCGACTTGATCCCGCAGTGGCTCGGGGAGGGCAAGTACAAAGGACATGACCGCGCCGAGTACGGCAGATTGGCCCGCTGGGCGGTGAACCATGCGCTTGAACGTGTGACGGCGTAACCGCCGGTTAGGAATGGTGAGCGGGCGGCGGCCGTCACCCCCTTCTGCCCCGTCACCCCATTCTGCCAAGGTCCAGCGTCCTCGGCCAAAGCCGCTGAACGGTTTACAGCAGAACCGAATTATCCAATGGCTCAGCGGGTCCCGTTTACAGTTGGAAACCCGAAAACCCGCAGAATTACGCGGTTGGCTTCGGGCCTTCTAAGCCGATGGTCACAGGTTCGAATCCTGTCGGGATCGCCAAAGCCTTTCGGGTCCGTTCCGGACACATAGGTCACGGTTTATACCAGAGACATGGGCTTTCAGAGAGCGTCACCAGGCCTCGTGCGCTCAAACCGCCGCCGCCAGAAGCAGCGTTACCCCCAGGACCGTCGACGCATAGATCGTGGCTAGAAGCACGATCGGGCGAGGATATTCGGCGGGTGTCGCGAGGCCGGCAAAGTGGGGATTTCGAAATGTTTCGGTGCCGGGCGACGGGCCGTCGGCGGCAGCGGGAGTGTTGTCATTGCAAGCGAGCAGAGAAAGACGCTGGGCAATATCGGCGGCGATCAGAGGATCGTCTGCCACCAATTTCGACCAGTCCGAAACAATGCCGATTTCACCTTTGAACATCGCGCGCCTCCCGTTTGGGATCTAACAGCGATATCTAAATTATGTTCCGCCGATAGTTTGACGAGGCGGACCGCTCTTGGTCCTTGCAACCTTCTGATCGATGAAAACCACGCCCGCTGCCTCCAACCCTCGACGGATGGCAGCCAGCTTGGCCGAGCTCGGAATCCTTCGTCCGCTCTCGAAACTGCCGATCGTTCCTTCGCTAAGGCCGCACTTCGCGGCGAGTCGCACCTGCGACCATTTCAGCATCGCTCGTGCGGCTCTGCACTGCTGGGACGTAAGGGGCTGGATCCCTGAGACGGTGGAGCTTCGCGTGTTCACATCCTCAGATCCCTTCGCTTCGGCGGGAGGTGGCTTTGCACCAGGTGCACCTTGTCCAGACCCACGGTGACCATTGTCCGAACGACACCGTGACCTTGTCGCCCTCGATCTGCGTAACGTCGCCGGATAATTCCATCGGCTGGCCCTCGGTCAGCTTGGTCGCTGGACCAATGACCGAATGCGAAAAATCGTAACCGGGGATCGACACGCTGACGCGGTCTTCCGTGACGCGCTTCAGCACCGTCGCCATGACCGCCACTTCGTCGCCGACCTTTATTGCCATGCTTCTGATTCTGGGGCGGCATCCGGCTGGCGTCAAGGATTAGCTATGCCTTATATAGCAAGTCACGGAATCACCTCTTTCCATCCAGGAACGCCACGACAGCGGTAAATACCGCAAGCTGTTCAGCTCTATCATGGTGATGAGGGGATTTAGCGTGGCCGGGCAGTCGGCTGGGGCCAGCGTATTATTTCGTTACTCTGCCTTTTCGGAACCTTCCCGCGCACGGCGCGTTCGGCCCGCTGTATTCGCGGACCCTCATATAAAAGTGGACAGGCGGGAGGCAAACAAGGGTGGGGAGGAGTGTTGCCATGTCGAAGCGAGAAATAGGCATATCTTCGGCTCTGGATCGGCGCATCGCCGACCTCAAGGCCAGGATGCAGGACGCCCGGATCACGGAATATGAAATGAAGACCTTTCAAAAAGTGGCTTCAGCCATGGGAGGCGACGGAGGCTCCCTGCGCCTCGATGCCGACGACCTGATCGCGGCATCCTTTGTCGTCGATGCGCTGAGTGAGCCGACGCTCAACTGACGACGAGCGGTCTGGCTTCGCGCGCCGTTTTGCCCTTGCTCGGCCGGCAATTGGCCCACGCCTTCAAGCTCTGAAACAGGATGGCTGCTTTCCAGCGGCCGTCTTGTGGCGTCTGTCGCAAGTCATCGACAGGGCCGGCGGGTTGGTTCCGCCGCCCGATATCGAATTGGAGGGAAAGTCTTATCAATTTGTTGGGGTTGGTGCGTCATAGTAGCGACGGCTAACGGAGTTGAACGCGATGAAGCTCGATCTGTCGCCGACGAGCTGGGGCAGGGTGATCGCTGTCACGGCAGTCGGTACGGCATTCTTCATTGCCGTGGCGTTCTTCGTCGATTCCTTCAATTTTCCCTATCTTTCGCCCGAGGCCGTGTGGCGGGCGCAGATGACCGACCTGATGCTGCCTTTGGTGCTGGGCGGCTCCTTTTTGTTTTTCCTGATGTGGAAGATTCGCCAGCTGGCCATCGCGCAGCGCGACCTCAGCGTCATCGCCGCGACCGACAGCCTGACGGCGGTGCTGAACCGTGGCGCTTTCTCGATGCTGGTCGAAGCTTATCTCGAGCAGACCCGAAAGCAGGAACAGACCCGTTCGGGCGCGCTGCTGATCATCGACGCCGACCACTTCAAGTTGATCAATGACCGCCTGGGCCATGACTGCGGCGATCAGGCGCTCAAACTGATAGCGCAGGCGATCAAGGGGCAACTTCGTGGGGGCGATATCGTCGGCCGCATCGGCGGCGAAGAATTCGGCGTGTTTCTGCCCGGCGTGGATCCCTCGCAATCCTGGGTGGTTGCCGAAAGCATCCGCCGGCGTATCAGGGAGATGGAATTCTCACCCGGCGGCAGGCCTTGTCCGCTTTCCGTCAGCATCGGCGGCACAAGCTTCACCGGCCCGATCACCTATGAGGAAATCTTCTCCGCTGCCGACAAAAGGCTTTACACGGCCAAGTCGAACGGACGCGATCAAGTCAGCTTCGATCCGGCCGGAACGTCTCCGGCGCCTGCGCCCGGGGTCGCCACCGTGCATTGATGGCATAAACTTGCGGACGGCTGATCGGGAAGCTCTCGAAATCGACGCAGGCCGCTTTCTCTACGCTTCAATGCTTACAGTCATATGCCGGGATTCCCATCTTTAGGGATAGCATGCCGGCTCGATAGGCCATGGACTGCAACCGCTTACCGGTATACTCCCCCGCGTTGGCGATGTTTCGTTGTCGGCAGAAACAGTTCTCACTCCTAAGTTTCCAAGGGTCACGGCCGACGTGCGATCATGATTTTTGACGCCGGCGAACAATGGCGGGAACGGTCAGGTAAGCACAGCTATTATGATCCATTTGTTCAACGGCTTTCAGGATCCTTTCGGTGGCAGTGACCTCAAGACCTTGGAACTCTATCGGCTGTTGAGCGCCGATTCGGAGGTGCGCCTTTGGGCTGCGTCATCGCGCGCTTCAGGTGAATTAATGCGGCAATTCCCGATACGTCGTATTTCCCCGCTTACGCGAAAAGTTCCGGATGGCGGCACTTACGTTTTTCTCGGAGCGCATTGGCGCAACAAGGTGTGGCCTTACCTGATCCCGCGGCCGCGCCGGCTGATTTACGACTTCAACACCCTTCATCCGAAGGTTCTCAACCTCACCACGCGCATGCCTCGGAGCTTGGGATGGCCCGCCGCCGAGATAGTGCTTGTTTCCGACTTTCAGAAGCGATTGCTCCAAATCGACGGCACCGTGCACCCCTCTCCGATCGAGATCGAACGTTTTTCACCATGGCGCCTGGATTCGGATCGTCCGTTCATCGTCGGACGCTTGAGCCGCGATGGGCCGGGCAAACATCATCCCGATGACATACCCCTTTACGAGACATTGCTGGCCGAAGGTACAGCCTTGCGGATTCAGGGAGGGACAGGGCTCAAGGGCAGCCTCATGCCGCATCCGCAACTCGAGCTGTTGCCACCCGGCCGATTTTCCGCCGAAGAGTTTCTGCAGACGCTCGACGTGTTTTATTATCGCACCGGTTGGCATGTCGAAACCTTCGGTCGCGTCGTGTTCGAGGCGATGGCCTGCGGGTTGCCCGTGGTCTGCCATTCATATGGAGGCTATTCCGACCATATCAGGCATGGCGAAAATGGTTTCTTGTTCGAAACGACGCACCAGGCGGCACGGATCCTGGCCGATCTCAAAGCCGATCCGGCGCTGCGGGCGGCAGTGGGCCTCAAGGCACGGCAGACCGTCGAGCAGCTGTTTTCACCGCAGGCACTGCGGCAGCGGCTGGATTTCTATCTGCGTTAGCGGCACGTCATCCCTTGGGCGGTGCTTGACGCAACAACATGCCTGGCTGTCTGTCATCGATCTCGACATCGCGCTAAAGCAGGCACGCAAATCAGACCATTGGGGCTGACAGGCAGCGGCACGCTACAGGGCAGGACTTCTTATCGATGACATTGATGGGCGCGGCGGCACTGCTGATCCTGATCTTGACTTACGCCGGTGTCGCCATCGGCCGCATCCCCGGCCTGCGGCTCGACCGGGCAGGGATCGCGCTGCTCGGCGGGGCCGCGATGATCGCCATCGGCGCGCTCAGCATGGAGGATGCCTACCGGGCGATCAATTTCGACACCATCACGCTTCTGCTCGGCATGATGATCGTGGTGGCGCATCTGAAAGTGTCGGGCGCCTTTCGCGGCCTTGGCGCCATCGCCATCGAGCACGCGCACGCGCCCTTCATGCTTTTGGTGATGGTGACGCTGCTGACCGGCGTGTTGTCCGCCTTCCTGGTCAACGACGCCATCTGCCTCGTCATGGCGCCGATCGTCGTCCACGTCACCCGTGTGATCAAGCGCAACCCGATCCCTTATCTGATCGCCACCGCCACCGCGTCGAATTGCGGCAGCGTCGCCACCATCACCGGCAATCCGCAAAACATGGTCATCGGTGCGCTGTCGGGCATTTCCTATCCGGCCTTTTCGGCAGCGCTGGCTCCGGTCGCCCTTTTCGGCCTCGTCGCGGCCGTTGTCATCATCCGCATCGTCTACCGGGCCGAATTTGCCCGCACGGTCCAACTGACGCCCGAAGTCTCGCGTGGCCGCATGCACAAGGGGCAGGTGCTGAAGGCGGTGGTGGTCTGCATCGGACTGGCAATCGCCTTCTTCGCCGGCGTGCCTGTCGCGAAGGCCGCACTCATCGGCGGCGCCATCCTCTTGCTCACCCGCGCCATCAAGCCGGAACGCATCTACCGCGAGATCGATGGTCCGCTGCTGTTCATGTTCGCCGGCCTGTTCGTTGTGGTCGCCGGCGCCGAAAAGACGCTTCTTTCGCCCGACATGATCGCTTCGGCCAAGAACCTCGGGCTGGGCGACGTCTGGCGCCTGTCCGGTTTCACCGCGGTGCTTTCCAACATCATGAGCAATGTCCCGGCCGTGCTGGCGCTTCGGCCCTTCATACCGGGCCTCGAAAACCCCGAGCGCGCCTGGCTGGTCGTCGCCATGAGCTCGACACTGGCCGGCAATTTCACGCTGCTGGGTTCGGTCGCCAATCTGATCGTCGCCGAACAGGCACGCGCCGCCGGCACGACGCTGTCGTTCGGCGCTTTTTTCAAGGTCGGCTTGCCGTTGACGCTGATAACGCTGGCCGCCGGCACCGCATGGCTGGCTTTCGGGTTCTAGACCGGGCTGCCTGAAATTCGCGCCCGCACCAGCGTCGCCGCGGCGCGGCCGGCGGCCTCGATGTAATCGGGGTTGCGGTGGATCAGCATGATCGAAAAGCAGCCGTCGATCAAAAGCACGATCTCGCGTGCCAAGGCGGGCGGCTCGCCGACGCCATGGTCCGACAAGGCGCCGGCCAGCCATGTTTCGAAATTCAGCTTGTGCCGCGCGCCGACCTTGACCGCCGGATGTCCGGGCATCGAGGCGAGTTCGGCGGCCGTGCGCAGGAAGCCGCATCCTTTCCATTTCGGGTGACGAGCGGACCTCGCCAGATTGGTGAAGATCGCCTCGACCTTGCGATCCGCGCCGCCTTCGGCAGCATCGAACCAGCCAGCCATCCGCTTCAGATTGGGTTGGTCGCGGCCATCGAGATAGGCGGCGATGAGGTCGTCCTTGCTCTTGAAATGGTAGTAGAGCGTGCGCTTGGTGAGACCCGCTTCCTCTGCGACGGCATCGACGCTGACGCGACCGATTCCTTCGGCATAGAAGAGCCTGGTCGCGGCATCGACAATGCGTTTGCGGGTAGGACTTTGCGTGTCAGGCATGAGCTTAGGTATACCGACTAGTGAATATACACAAGCGGAAAGAGGCATAGTCTTCCGGTCATCAGCATGATGAAGAAGGAAGAGCCAATGACCGATCTTGTCCTTAGCGAAACCCGGGATGGGATTGCCATCCTCACCCTCAACCGGCCGGAGAAGCTCAACGCGCTGAACTATGCCCTGATCGATCGCCTGCTTGCGATCCTCGACGACATTGAAGTCGATGACAGCGTCCGCGCAATCATTCTGACCGGAGCAGGGGAGCGGGCGTTTTCGGCCGGCGGCGACATTCATGAGTTCTCGGCAAGCGTGGCGGTCGGCGTCGATGTCGCGATGCGGGACTTCGTCATGCGCGGGCAACGGCTGACGGCGAGGCTGGAAGCGTTTCGCAAACCCGTCATCGCTGCCGTCAACGGCATTGCCTTTGGTGGCGGTTGCGAAATCACCGAGGCGGTGCCGCTGGCCATCGCCAGCGACCGCGCTTTGTTCGCCAAGCCGGAAATCAGCCTTGCAATGCCGCCGACCTTTGGCGGAACCCAACGCCTGCCCAGGCTCGCCGGGCGCAAGCGGGCGCTCGAACTGCTGTTGACCGGCGACTGGTTTGCGCCGCCGCGGGCGCTTGAGCTGGGTCTCGTCAACGAGGTTGTGCCGCATGCCGAGTTGATGCCGGCCGCGATCGGCCTGGCCAGGCGTATCCTGCGGCACTCCGATCTGGCGATCGCCAGCATCCTCACGGCAGTGACGCGCGGCCTCAACCAGAGCATCGCCGAAGGCTTGGCTGTCGAGGCCGAGCAGTTCGCCCGCATGGCCCCGACCGCTGATCTGCGCGAAGGGCTGGATGCCTGGATCGCACGCCGCGAGCCGGGCTATGACGACTCGTGGACGCACATCACCCGGCCGGATGAAGCCAGGCGAGCGTCGCTGGAGCAGGACCGGCTTGCGGAACAGGACCAAGGCGCTGTCGTCGCCGGCACATGGCCTTCGATGTCTGGATGGAAGCGACCCTCAAAATAGGGGCGGGGAGGGTAGACCTAGTTTTTCTAAGCCTAGGCGCTAGAACTACTCGCTTGCGCCATGCCGACCGACGGCTCCACCTTAGGCTCCATTCACAGCCGTATTGTCCGCCGGTTGGCAAAGGAGGCATCGATGGTCGCTCTCGCTCGCAGGCCCTGGGTTCCATCGCATTGCGACGAGTTTGCCCAGCAGTTGGCGCAGAAGACGAGCGCTCAGAAGACCGATGCCGTCATGGCGGCAGTCAAAAGGGGCATCGAGCTGAACCGTTCGATCCACGAGGCCGACTGCATCAACCTCAACCCGGCGACCAATGTGATGAACCCGAAGGCCGAAGCCGCACTCGCTTCCGGCCTGGGGTCGCGCCCGTCGCTTGGCTACCCCGGCGACAAATATGAGATGGGATTGGAGGGTGTCGAGCAGATCGAGGTGATCGCGGCCGAGCTGGCGGCCGACGTTTTCGGCGCCAGCTATGCCGAGATCCGGGTACCTTCCGGCGCGATCGCCAATCTCTATGCGTTCATGGTTGCAGCCAGGCCGGGCGACAGCGTCATTGTCCCGTCGCCGGCGATCGGAGGCCATGTAACCCATCATATGGCCGGCTGCGCCGGGCTCTACGGGCTCGATATCCACACCGCTCCAGTCGATGCCGACAGCTACACCGTTGACGTCGGCAAATTGCGCGACCTGGCCAGATCAATAAGGCCGAAGATGATAACGATCGGCAGCAGCCTCAACCTGCTGCCCCATCCCATTCGTGAGATACGGGAGATCGCCGACGAGGTCGGTGCGCTTGTTCTCTTCGATGCGGCCCATCTGTGCGGCATGATTGCCGGAGACGCGTGGCAACAGCCCTTGCAGGAAGGGGCTCATCTGATGACGATGAGCACCTACAAAAGTCTCGGCGGTCCGGCGTCCGGGCTGATCGTCACCAACGATGCGGTCGTTGCCGAAAAGCTCGACAGGATCGCATTTCCAGGCATGACCGCCAACTTCGATGCCGCCAAGTCGGCTGCCTTGGCGATCACACTTCTAGACTGGAAAGACCACGGCAAGGCCTACGCCGCGACGATGGCGCGGACCGCAAAGGCGTTGGCCGAAAGCCTTGCCGATCGCGGCCTGCCGGTTTTTTCGACCGGCAAGGGCTACACGACATCGCATCAGTTCGCCCTCGAGGCAGCCGAGTTTGGCGGCGGCCAGGCGGCGGCAAGGAAATTGCGGCTGGCCAACATCCTGACCTGCGGCATCGGCTTGCCCATAGACGCTGTCGACGGCGACATGAACGGGTTGCGCCTGGGTACGCCCGAGATCGTCCGCTGGGGCATGACCGAAGACGACATGCCGGCACTCGCGGCTCTCATCGCCAGAGGACTGCGCGGCAATGACGCCAGCGAACAAGTCGCGGCAGATGTCACGGCATTCCGGCGCCGGTTCAACAAGCTTCACTTTGTGAACTGACGCCTGAAGCGGCGGGAAAAGCCCGCCTTTCTCTAAAAAACAGGGGAATAAAATGCGCATGATCGTGCAGATGATGACTGCTGCCCTTATGACTGCGGCTGTTGGTGCGGCCAGGGCTGATATTGTGTTCGGCGTCGCCGGCCCGATGTCGGGGCCGAACGCCGCCTATGGAGAACAGTACCGCGTCGGTGTCGAGATCGCCGTTGAACGCATCAACGCCAATGGCGGCGTTCTTGGACAAAAGCTTGCCGTGTCGATCGGTGACGATGTCTCCGACCCGAAGCAGGGCGTTTCGGTCGCCAACAAATTCGTCGCTGATGGCGTTCACTACGTTGTCGGGCACTATAATTCCGGCGTCACCATTCCCGCTTCCGAGGTCTATGCCGAGAATGGCGTTCTGTTCGTGACGCCGACTGCCACCAACCCGATGGTGACGGAGCGCGGCCTGTGGAATGCCTTCAGGGCGTGCGGGCGCGATGATCAGCAAGGCTCCATCGCCGCCAAATTCGTTCTCGACCGTTTCAAGAACAAGAAGATAGCGATTGTCGACGACAAGTCGACGGCGGGCAAAGGCCTCGCCGACGAAATGGCCAAGGCCTATAACGCCGGCGGCGGCAAGGAGGTTCTCCATGAGGAGGTCAACCCGGGCGAGAAGGACTACAGCCCTCTCGTCACAAGGATCAAGCAATCGGGCGCCGACCTCGTCTACTATGGCGGTCAGCACACGGAGGCTGGACTGATTGTGCGCCAGATGCACGATCAGGGCGTCACCGCGATCCTGATGGGCGGTGACGGCATCTCCAACAGCGAATTCGGCGCCATCGGCGGTGATGGTGCTGTTGGAACCCTGATGACGTCGTTCCCCGACCCGGCAACGTTTGCAGAAGCCAAGGATGCCGTCGCCGATCTGAGGGCCAAAAACGTGCCCACCGAAGCAGTGACCCTCTACGCCTACGCGGCAACGCAGATTCTTGCCGAGGCTATCGCCAAAGCCAAGGCCGACGATCCAAAGGCCGTTTCCGATTATCTTCATTCCGGCGCCGGTATCTCGACGGTGCTCGGTTCGATCTCCTATGACGACAAGGGGGATATCAAGCAGCCCGGGTTCGTCGTATTTGAGTGGCAGAAGGTCGACGGCAAGCTGACCCCGGTCGCCCTCAAGTAGAAACACCGCGCCGGCGGCCCGGGAACCGCCCCCCCCCCCCAACCGCAAACTAGGCACAAGGGCGGAAATAACCCCCCCCCAAGCAATCCGGGGTGGTATAAAA